>NZ_JAHBCZ010000002.1:0-173512 GCF_019956035.1 Pseudomonas sp. A-RE-22 | reverse complement strand
GAATCACTCTGGTCATGACACTGGCCGGTGCTTTTTTCTCAAACCGCGCTAGAACTTCTGCCCACATCGCTTCTGTCACCCTGACTGAGTTTTGTGGGATTTTATCAAAGACCTTGAAAGGGCTGGCTCTTACAGCGGCTCACTTTTGAGAAGCGCAAAAGTAAGCAAAACGCTGTATGCCCCACCACTCGGCACCTCGCCTAGGCTCGGTGTGCCTGAACGAAGGCATTGCTCCGTGGGCCGCCGCGAAGGGCCATCCATGGCCGGCTAACCCGGCATCCATGCCGGGTTGCCCACTCCACAACGCCTCCGTTCAGCCAGCGTGGTTAACGGGGCGCCGAGATCAACGTCCACCACGAGGCGGCCTAACAGCCGACCTGGCTCTCGATGAGACCGCGTTTCCCCTGTGGGAGCGAGCTTGCTCGCGAAAGCGGTGTTCCAGTCAATGAAGATATTGGATGTGCCGACCCCTTCGCGAGCAAGCTCGCTCCCACTGGGGGGCTCTGGATGCACACAAATATTGTGTCTACTGAAGATCCAATGTGGGAGCGAGCTTGCTCGCGATAGCGGTGTCCCAGTCGATGAAGATGTTGGATGTGCCGGCCTCTTCGCGAGCAAGCTCGCTCCCACAGGATTTCGTCGTCGGCGGCGGGCAAAAGGCCCGCTCATGCAAATGATCAGGCCTTTTGAGTGTGTTTATGAATGCTTCTCGATAACACACGGCATAATGCACGCCGTGATGAACAGTAAATGAACAAGGCGAGCGACGTGTTGAAGAAATCCCTGTTCCAGTTGCACTGGTTTTTCGGCATCAGTGCCGGGCTGGTCCTGGCGTTGATGGGCGTTACCGGGGCGGTGGTGTCGTTCCAGGATGAAATCCTGCGGGCCTTGAATCCACAGGTGCTGATGGTCGAGAAGCAGCCGGCCGGCGTCCTGCCGCCCGCCGAGTTGGTGGAACAGATCGAGGCCACCTCCGGCAAGACCGTCGCCATGCTCTGGGTCGAGACCGACAGCGGCAACGCCGCGCGGGTGATCTTTGCGGCGCCTCCTGGGGAAAAACGTGGCGCCATGCGCTATTTCAACCCTTACAACGCCCAGTTCATGGGCGATGTGACGGGCCAGGACTTCTTCGGCTTGATGCTCAGGTTGCACCGCGTCCTGACCCTGGATGATGTCGGTCGGCAAATCACCGGTGCCTGTACGCTGATCCTGGTGTTTTTCTGCCTGTCCGGGCTGTACCTGCGTTGGCCGCGCCAATGGAAAAACTGGCGCGCCTGGCTGACCCTCGACTGGGGGAAAAAAGGCCGGAGCTTCAATTGGGACCTGCACTCGGTGGCGGGCACCTGGTGCCTGGCGTTCTATCTGCTGGCGGCGCTGACCGGGCTGACCTGGTCCTACGAGTGGTACAACAAAGGCGTGACCCGCCTGCTCTCCGATTCACCGAAAGAGGAACGGGTGCGCAATCGCGGCCCGGCGCCGAGCGGTCCACTTCCCGCGGCCGATTACCGGGCCATGTGGAGCAGCATCTACAGCGCCGCCGGCCCGGGGCTGTCGGCCTATAACGTGCGCATGCCGCCCGTGGCCGGGCAGCCGGCGACGGTGTTCTACCTGCTGAAAAACTCGCCCCACGACCGGGCGCTGAACCAGCTCACCCTCGACCCGGCCACCGGCGTCATCAGCCGGCACAGCCGCTACAGCGACAAGAGCCTCAAGGCGCAGTTGCTGACCAGTGTCTATGCCTTGCATGTCGGCAGTTACTTCGGCCTCGTCGGACGGATCCTGGTGACCGTCGCCGCGCTGACCATGCCGCTGTTCTTCATCACCGGCTGGTTGCTGTACCTGGACCGCCGCCGCAAGAAACGCCACGTCAGAAACGCCCGCCAGGCCATTATCGCCAACCCGGGCAATGCCCCGGCCTGGCTGATCGGCTTCGCCAGCCAAAGCGGTTTCGCCGAGCGACTGGCCTGGCAGACCGCCGGTCAACTCCAGGCCGCCGGCTTGCCCGTGAAGGTCCAGCCACTGGCCGGTGTGCGTGAGCAGGACCTGAACGACGCCACCCATGCGCTGTTTGTCGTCAGCACCTTTGGCGACGGCGAAGGGCCGGACAGTGCCCGCGGTTTCGAACGCAAGGTGCTGGGCCAGGCCCTGAGCCTGGAGCGCCTGCAGTATTCGGTGCTGGGCCTGGGCGACCGGCAATATGAACACTTCTGCGGCTTCGCCCGGCGCCTGCACGCCTGGCTGGCGGAACACGGCGGCAAGACCCTGTTCGCGCCGGTGGAAGTCGACAGCGGCGATCCTTACGCCCTGCGGCACTGGCAACAACAATTGGCAGAGCTGACCGGCCAAGCCCCGCTGGACACTTGGCAGGCACCAAGCTTCGAAAACTGGACCCTCAGCCAGCGCACCCTGCTCAACCCCGACAGCAGCGGCTCGGGCGTATACCTGCTGGGCCTCACCGCCCCCGGCCCGAGCAGTTGGCTGGCCGGTGACCTGGTGGAAATCCTGCCGCGCAATGACCTGCTGGCCATCGAGCATTTCCTCGACGGGCTCGGCCTCTCCGGCCACGCGCGCGTGCAAGTCGATGGCCTGTCCCAGAGCCTCGACCAGGCCCTGGCGACCCGACAACTGCCGGAAAACCGCGCCCATCTGGTCGGCCTGCATGCCCAGGCGCTGGTGGATGCCCTGGCACCGCTGGCGATACGCGAGTACTCCATCGCCTCGATCCCGGCCGACGGTATGCTGGAGCTGATCGTGCGCCAGGAACGTCACGCCGACGGCAGCCTGGGCGTCGGTTCCGGCTGGCTGACCGAACACGCACCACTGGGCAGCGCCGTCAGCCTGCGGCTGCGCCGCAACAGCAGCTTCCATCTGCCGGCCCAAGGTGTGCCGATGATACTGCTGGGCAACGGCACTGGTCTGGCCGGCCTGCGCAGCCTGCTCAAGGCACGCGTCACCGAGGGCATGCAGCGCAACTGGCTGCTGTTTGGCGAGCGCAACCGCGAACACGATTTCCACTGCCGCGATGAGTTGCAGGAATGGGTGACCTCAGGCGACCTGGAACGCCTTGACCTGGCCTTCTCCCGGGATCAGAAGCAGAAAGTCTACGTCCAGGACCGCCTGCTGGAATCGGCCGCGCTGCTCAAGCAATGGCTGGCCGACGGCGCGGTGATCTATGTCTGCGGCAGCTTGCAGGGCATGGCATCCGGGGTGGATCACGTGCTCAACAACGTGCTGGGGCGCGAGGAAGTGGAGCGGCTGATCGAGCAGGGGCGGTATCGACGGGATGTCTACTGACAGACACCCATCTTAAGTACCCCTTGTGGGAGCAAAGCTTGCTCGCGATAGCGGACTGTCAGCCAGCCATTTATTGACAGATGTACCGTTATCGCGAGCAAGCTTTGCTCCCACAGTGGCTTTTCCCACAGAGGTTCCTGGCGCGACTGACAGTCAAACCGGCTGCAACTTCTTCTCGAACACCGCCACACCTTCCAGATCCCGCAGCACCACGCTCATCTCCCCGCTTGGCCCGTCGATGTTCACCTCGCCAAAGAACTGATACCCGGCAAACGGCGAGGTGTTCTGGGCCGGCGGAGCTTTCTGGAACACCACTTCGGGGCCGAAGGTCTTGTCCAGGGCATTGGGCCCGAAGCTGCCGGCGTTCAACGGCCCGGCGACAAACTCCCAGAACGGTTCGAAATCCTGGAACGCGGCTTGTTCAGGATGGTAATGATGGGCGGCGCAATAGTGGACATCGGCGGTGAGCCAGACGTAGTTGCGCACCTGATGCTTGCGCAGGTAGCCGAGCAGTTCGGCGATCTCCAGTTCACGCCCCTGGGCCGCGCCCGGGTCACCGTTGGCGACCGCTTCCCAGCGCGGCACGCCGGGGCTGACCTCGCCATCCGGCACACCGAGGCCGATGGGCATGTCGGCGGCGATGACTTTCCATTGGGCACGGGATTGCTTCAATTCACGCTTGAGCCAATTCAACTGCTCACGCCCCAGGAACGGCTTGGCCGCGCCGAGGTTGGCGTCGTTGGCTTCGCGGTAGCTGCGCATGTCCAGCACGAACACATCCAGCAGCGGCCCGTAACCGAGCTTGCGGTAGATCCGTCCGCCGCCGTCGGCCTTCTGCAGACGCATCGGCGCGTATTCCAGCCAGGCTTGTCGCGCGCGCCCCACGAGGCTGTGGATATCCTTGGTCTGGTAGCGCTCGTCCAGTTGCTTGCCCGGCGACCAGTTGTTGACCACCTCATGGTCGTCCCACTGCCAGATCTGCGGCACTTCGGCGTTGAAGCGACGAACGTTTTCGTCCATCAGGTTGTAGCGATAGTTGCCGCGATACTCATCCAGGGTCTCGGCGACCTTGCTCTTGGCTTCGGTGGTGAGGTTGCGCCAGATGCGTCCACCCTCGGTGGTGATTTGCGCCGGCACCGGGCCGTCGGCGTAGATGGTGTCGCCGCTGTGGATAAAGAAATCCGGCAGACGCAGGCGCATGGCTTCGTAGATGCGCATGCCGCCGATGTCCGGGTTGATGCCGAAGCCCTGGCCGACGGTATCGCCGCTCCAGACAAAACGGATGTTGCGCTTGAACTGCGGCACGCTGCGCAGGTGACCCAGCCAGGGTTCGCTGGCGACACCGCTCTGGGCGTCTTCGAAATGCACCCGGTAGAAAATCGCCTGGTCGCGGGGCAGCCCGGTGAGTTCGACCCGGGCAGTGAAATCGCTGCGGGCGTCGACCATGGGCGAGACGAAGCGGCGGGGATTGCTGAACTTGCTGCGGGTGTCCCACTCCACCACCATCCGCGCCGGACGGTCGCTGCGGCTCCAGATCATCGCCCGGTCGCCCTGCAAGTCGCCAGACTGCACACCGTCGGTGAGCACCGGCCGATCCTTGACCGAAGCCATCACCGCCGGCGCCAGCCCCGGCAACAACAACCCCGCCCCCACGGCTTGCATCACACGACGGCGGCCCAGGTCGAATTCGCTCATGGTGTTCTCCCTTGAAATGGGGAAACTTAAGCATGGCTCTGTGAAGTGGGTGTGACAGGACCTCATGAACTCAGCAGAACGAAATGTGGGAGCGAGCCTGATCGCGAAAGCGGTGTATCAGTCGACAAACAGGCTGTCTGACACTCCGTTATCGCGAGCAGGCTCGCTCCCACAGTAGGCACAGCAGTGATCAGGCCTTGGCCGGCTCCAACGCCATCTCCACCACTTCCGGCCGCTTGAGCAGCGCATACGCCACCCCCGTCAGCAGGCTCCCCGCCACGATCGCCAGCAGGTACAACAATGCATGGTTGATGGCGTTGGGGATCAGCATCACGAACAGGCCGCCGTGGGGGGCCATGAGCTTGCAGCCGAAGTACATCGACAGCGCACCGGTCAGCGCGCCGCCGGCGATGCTGGCCGGGATCACCCGCAGCGGGTCCTTGGCCGCGAACGGAATCGCCCCTTCGGAGATGAAGCACAGCCCCAGCACCAGCGCGGCTTTACCGGCCTCGCGCTCGGTCTGGGCGAATTTGCGCCGGGCGATGAAGGTGGCGATACCCAGGCCAATCGGCGGCACCATGCCGGCGGCCATGGTCGCGGCCATCGGTGCATAACTCTGGGAAGCCAGCAGTCCCACCGAAAACGCGTAGGCGGCCTTGTTGATCGGCCCACCGAGGTCGACACACATCATCGCCCCCAGCAGCACGCCCAGCAGAATCGCGTTGGTGGTGCCCATGCTGTCGAGGAAATGAGTCAGGCCTTCGAGCATGCCCGCCACCGGTTTGCCGACGATGTAGATCATCACCAGGCCGGTGACCAGGCTCGCCAGCAGCGGGATGATCAGGATCGGCTTGAGCGCTTCCAGGCTCTGGGGCAGGCGCGCGTAGCGGTTGATCGCCTTGGCCACGTAACCGGCCAGGAAACCGGCGATGATCCCGCCAATGAAACCGGCGCCCAGGGTGCTCGCCAGCATCCCGCCGATCATCCCCGGCGCCAGGCCCGGACGGTCGGCGATGGAATAGGCGATGTAGCCAGCCAGCAGCGGCACCATCAATTTGAACGCGGTGTCGCCGCCGATCTGCATCAGCGCGGCCGCCAGCGTGCCGGGCTCCTTGAAGGCGGTAATGCCGAACACAAACGACAAGGCGATCAACAGACCACCGGCCACCACCATCGGCAGCATGAACGACACGCCCGTCAGCAGGTGCTTGTAGACGCCGGTCTTCTCCGATTTGGCCGGGGCGCTGGCACCGCTCGACGCGCTTTCCTGACGACCTTCGACCAGCGCTTTGTTCAGCGTCGCTTCGGCCTGTTTCAAGGCGATGCCCGTGCTGCAGCGGTAGATCTTCTTGCCGGCAAAACGCTCGGTGGCGACCTCGATGTCAGTCGCCAGCAGCACCACGTCCGCCTCGGCGATGGCCTCGGCGCTCAACGGATTGCGCGCACCGACCGAACCCTGGGTTTCCACTTGCAGGTCGTAGCCGAGCTTCTTCGCTGCCTGCTGCAATGCTTCGGCGGCCATGAAGGTATGAGCAACGCCCGTTGGGCATGCGGTGATGGCAACCAGGCGCGGCGCACGCTCGGTCGACACCGCAGGTACCTCCTCCACGACATCCGAGGCGAGAAAAACCTTGGCCTCTTCGGCGCCGCGACGCAGCACCGAATCGACGTCTTGCAGGGCCTGGGCCGGGGTGCTGCGGAACAGGCGTTTGCCGACGAAGCGCGACATGTCCACCGGGCCACTGGCAACCAGCAGGACCCATTCGGCCGCTTCGAGGGTCGCCGCCGACAACTGGCTTTCCGGGTGGGCCGTGTCATGGACTTCAACACTGGTGCTCCAACCCTGGCGCTGCGCCGCGGCGTCCAGCAGGCGGGCGCACAACACACTGGTGACCATGCCGTTGGGGCAGGCCGTCACAATGGCTAGTTTCATTCTTGCTAACCCTCTTATTGTTCTGTCAGGGGGCGCACGCGCACGCCCTGTTCAAGCGACGCCAGCAACGCGGTGTCGTGGATGCCAAAACCGATCTGCGTGACCGCCATGGCGGCGATGGCCGTGGCGGTGCGCAGCGTCTGTTCCGGGGTGTCGGCGCTGAGCAGACCGTGCAGCATGCCCGCCAGCAGCGAATCCCCGGCACCCACGGTGCTGGCGACGCTGACCTTGGGTGGCGAAGCATGCAGCGCCGTACCGACACTGAACCAGTTCACGCCATCGGCGCCGTGGGAAATCACCACATGTTCGACGCCCTGGGCATGCAGGCGCTGCGCCGCTTGCGCCTGGGCCGCTTCGCTCACCACCTCGCAACCCAGCGCGTCGGCCAGTTCCTCGGTGTTCGGCTTGATCAGCCACGGCCCCGCCGCCAGGGCGACGCGCAAGGCTTCGCCACTGGTGTCGAGGGCCACGTTCAGGCCGAGTGTTTTCAAGCGCGTGATCAAGGCCTGCAACCACTGCGGGCTGACGCCCCGGGGCAAGCTGCCCGCCACCACGACAACGTCGTGACCGGGGGCGATTTGCTCAAGGCGCGCAAGCAAGGCGTGCTGTGCGGCTTCATCAACCACCGGGCCGGGGCCGTTGAGGTCAGTGATGCGTCCGTCCTGCTCGGCCAGTTTGATATTGCTGCGAGTTTCGCCGGGGACACGGATAAACGCATCGACAAAACCACGCTGGGCAAACAGCGTCTCGAACACCTGGGCATTGTCTTCGCCCAGAAAACCACTGACCGTCAGCGTATGGCCGAGATCGGCCAACACCTGAGCCACGTTCACCCCCTTGCCGGCGGCGTGGGCGTGCATGGCGTCGCTGCGGTTGACCTGCCCCGGCTCCAGGCGCGCCAATTCCACCGTGAGGTCGAGCGCCGGGTTGAGGGTCAGGGTAAGAATCTTCGCCATTACAGCGCCTCCACTAATGCGCGCACGTCATCGGCGCTGCCCACGGCCAAAGCCTCTTGGGCCAGGGTTTGTACTTGCGCCAGGCTCAATTCGCGGACCCGCGCCTTGACCTCGGCAATGCTGCGGGCCGATACACTCAGTTCGTCCACACCCAGGCCCACCAGCACCGGCACCGCCAGTGGGTCGGCCGCCAGTTCGCCACACACACCCACCCATTTGCCATGGGCATGGGCGGCGCGCACGGTGATGTCGATCAGTTGCAGCACGGCCGGGTGCAAGCCGTCGGCCTGGGCCGAAAGGGTCGGGTGACCACGGTCGATCGCCAGGGTGTATTGCGTCAGGTCGTTGGTGCCGACGCTGAAGAAATCGACTTCCTTGGCGAGCACCGGCGCCAGCAACGCGGCGGACGGCACTTCGATCATGATCCCCAGTTGCAGGTCCGCCACGGGGATTTCCTGGCGCAGGCGCTCGGTCATGTCCCGGGCCTGGCGCCATTCATCGACGCTGCCCACCATCGGGAACATGATCCGCAACGGACGGTTGTCCGCCGAGCGCAACAGGGCACGCAGTTGCGCTTCCATGACCTGCGGACGCTGCAAGGTCAGGCGGATGCCGCGCACGCCGAGGAACGGGTTTTCTTCTTTCGCGATCGGCCAGTACGGCAGCGGCTTGTCGCCGCCGACATCGAGGGTGCGCACCACCAGCGGTCGACCGGCCAGACCGTCGAGCACCTTGCGGTATTCGGCTTCCTGGGTCGCTTCGTCCGGCGCCTGGGTATGGGCCATGAAAATCAGTTCGGTGCGCAACAGGCCAATGCCTTCGGCGCCCTGCTCCACCGCGCTGGCGACACCGGCGCTTTCGCCAATGTTGGCGAACACTTCCACGGCATGACCGTCACGGGTCTGCGCCGGTTCGTGGCGCTGCTCGGCGGCGACCTTGAGGCGCTGCTCGCGGGTGTCGCGTTCTTCCTTGGCGCGCTGCAAAGTCGCGGCGTCAGGGTCCACGTGCAGGCGACCACGCTGGCCATCCAGCAACAAGGACGTGCCCGGCGCCAGCAGCAACACCGCCTCACCGGCGCCCACCAGCGCCGGAATGCCCAGGGCCCGGGCGACAATGGCGCTGTGGGCAGTGGCGCCGCCACGGGCGGTGAGAATCCCCGCCACCCGCGTCGGGTCCAGGCGGGCCACGTCGGACGGACCGACTTCGTCCATCACCAGGATGTAGGGTTGATCGGGTTCGTTCGGGGTTTCGACACCGCACAGTTGCGCCAGCACACGACGGCCGACGTCTCGCAGATCGGCGGCACGTTCGGCCAGCAAGGCGTCCTGCAAGGCTTCCTGTTCTTTCGCGGCGGCTTCAACCACCCCCATCCACGCCGCTTGCGCACTCTCGCCCAGCTTCAAGCGGGTGTCGACTTCGTCGCTCAGCTCCGGGTCGTCGAGCATTTCCTGGTGGGTGATGAAGATCTCGCGGATGGCCTTGGCCTTGGCGCGCTCAATCAACCCTTGGATATCACGGCGCACCTGGCTCAAGGCGTTTTGCAGGCGCTCGCGCTCGATGGCCGCCGACTCACCACGCAACGGGTAATCGATGGCCTGCAATACCTGGATGTGGGCCGGGCCGATGGCGATGCCCGGGGCGGCGGCGACGGCCTGGATCAGGCTGCCGGATTCGGGCGCCAACACGACAGTCGCCACTTCGGCTATCACGGTTTCCCGCGGCGCACTCGGTGGCGGCAGCGGTTCGACTTCTTCGCCAAGGCCTTCTTCGATGGCCGCCAGCAGGGCCGGCAACGCATCGGCGGCAATGCTCGGCTCGGCGATGAACTCCAGGACCTGGCCGCGACGGGCGCCCAGGCTCAACAGTTTGCTCAGGCTCTTGGCCGACACGGCGCTGTCCTGGCCATCGACGATGCGCACGCGGATCTCGCCTTCGAAGCTTTTCGCCAACTGGGCGAGGATCTTCGCCGGGCGTGCATGCAGGCCATGGGCATTGGCCAGGCCGATGCGCGCGCTGGGCCAGTCGGCGGGCAATTCGCCGCCGAGCACTTCCAGCACCTTGCGGCTGCTGGTGGCGCGACCCAGTTCGTGGCCACGACCCTCGATCAGCAAGGCGCAGAGTCTTTCCAGCAAGGCCTGGTGAGCTTCGCCGAGGCTGGCGAGGCAGAACAGCCCGCTCAACGGTTGACCCAGGTAGCGGATGGGTTTGTCCGGCGTGACGAACGCCAGGCCCGGACGCTTGACGGTCTGTTCGCTGTGCAGCCACCACAAGCCATCGCCCAGGGGCAGCGCATCGACTTGCTGCAACACCCCGGCAAAGCCATTGCTCACGCAATCGGCCTGGCGCAGCAAGCGGGCGCCGCGCCATACCAGTTCTTCAAAATCGTCAGCCGACACACCGAGGCCGATCATCTGGGCATCCAGCGCCAGCTCCTGCGGCGCGCCTTGCAGCAGCTTCAGCAACGCTTCGGCGGAACCGGCACGGCGCAGGGCCTGGCCCAGGTCGGTCTCGCCGAGGGCGCGGGTCAGCAGTTGCAGCAGGCGCAGGTGTTCGTCGGACTTGGCCGCGATACCGATCGCCAGGTAGACGATCTGACCATCGCCCCAATCCACACCCTCGGGGAATTGCAGCAGGCGCACACCGGTCGAATGAACCAGGTCGCGGGTCTGCGGAGTGCCATGGGGGATGGCAATACCTTGGCCAAGAAAGGTCGAGCCCTGGGCTTCGCGAGCCTGCAAGCCGGCGAGGTAACCCTCAGCCACCAAGCCATCGGCCACCAGTTTGTCGGCGAGCAGTTGCAGTGCAGCGTCTTTATCCACAGCCGTCTGAGCCATGGATATCTGCTCTAGAGTGAGCTCGAGCATGCTTTCTCCTTTTTGGCGTCCGGTTGGCGCCAGGTATTGTTTTGAATGAATCAGCTTAGCGTTGCAGGATGATTTTTGGCGTGATCACGGCAGAAGGGCCAAAAATCCTGCTAGCCTTGAAAATACGCTTGCTGAAACGTTTAATCTAGAAAGATTGGCACGTTACTCGATAATCTCTCATCCTTGAAGTGCAACTTGTCGTAAGCGCTTGGACGGTGACCGTCGGCTTGAATCGGGTAGGATGGCCCTTATTGTCGGGGCTAACTCGAAAAAACAAGGAAAACCGGGTTGAAACTCAGTGATATTGCCCAACTGGCCGGTGTGTCCGTGACCACCGCCAGCTATGTCATCAACGGCAAGGCCGAACAGCAACGCATCAGCAGCGCCACCGTCGAACGGGTGCGGGCGGTGGTCCTGGAACACGGCTTCACGCCCAATCCCCAGGCCGCCGGGCTGCGCAGTCGCCACACCCGCACCCTGGGTTTTATCCTGCCAGACCTGGAAAACCCCAGTTACGCACGCATCGCCAAGCTGCTGGAACAAGGGGCACGAGCGCGGGGCTACCAGTTGCTGATCGCCAGTTCCGACGACGCACCCGACAGTGAACGGCAACTGTTGCAGTTGTTCCGCGCCCGGCGCTGCGATGCGCTGATCGTCGCCAGTTGCCTGCCGGCCGGCGACGACAGCTACCTGCAGTTGCAGGCCAAGGGCATTCCGATCATCGCCATCGACCGGGTCATGGACCCTGCGCGGTTCTGCTCGGTGATCAGCGACGACCGCCAGGCCAGCCTGCAACTGACGCGCAGCCTGCTGCAGACCCACCCTCGGCAAATCGCGCTGATCAGCGCTCGTCCCGAGTTGAGCATCAGCCAGGAACGGACCGCCGGTTTTCGCGAAGCCTTGGCCGGGTTCGAGGGCCAGGTACTGATCGAGCATGGCGAGTCGTTCAGCCGTGAATGCGGTCGCCAGTTGATGGATGAAATGCTCGCACGCCTGGGGCATCTGCCTGATGCGCTGATCACCACGTCCTACGTGCTGCTGCAAGGGGTGTTCGACGCCCTCCACGATTTCCCGCTCAAGTCGCGGCCGCTGCGCCTGGGCACGTTTGGTGACACGCAGTTGCTGGACTTCCTGCCGCTACCGGTCAATGCCATGTCCCAGCAGCACCAACTGATCGCCGAAAAAGCCTTGGAGCTGGCCCTGGCGGCCATCGAAAACGATGACTACCAGCCAGGCGTGCAGGCCATCGCGCGGACGTTCAAGCAGCGTATTCACCAGGGCTGAAGCTTCTTCAGGATTGATGCATGGAGTTGATCGATACCCATACCCACCTGGATTTTCCAGACTTTGACGCGGACCGCCCGGCACTGCTGGCCGAAAGCCGCGCCGTGGGCGTGCGGCAAATGGTGGTACTGGGCGTGTACCGGGACAACTGGCAGCGGGTCTGGGACCTGGTGCAAAGCGACCCGGACCTGCATGCCGCACTGGGCCTGCACCCGGTGTATCTCGATCAGCACCGACCCGACGACGTGGCGCTACTGCGCGAGTGGCTGAGCCGCCTGGCCGGACACCGGCAATTGTGTGCGGTGGGGGAAATCGGCCTGGATTACTACATCCCGACCCTGGACCGCGAACGCCAGCAGGCGCTGTTTGAAGCACAACTGCAACTGGCGGTGGAGTTCGAGCTGCCGGCGCTGATCCATGTACGCCGCAGCCATGCCGACGTGATCGCAACGCTCAAGCGCATGGGCCCCAAACGCGCAGGAATCATCCACGCCTTCGCCGGCAGTTTTGAAGAGGCCCGCGAGTACATCAAGCTCGGCTTCAAGCTCGGCCTGGGCGGCGCCGCGACCTGGCCCCAGGCCTTGCGCATGCACCGGGTGCTGGCGAAATTGCCGCTGGACGCGGTGGTGCTGGAAACCGATTCTCCGGACATGGCCCCGGCGATGTTCCCCGGCCAACGGAACAGCCCGGCGCATTTGCCGGCGATTTGTGAGGCGTTGGCCGGGATCATGGCGATCAGCCCCGAGCAACTGGCCGAGGCCAGCACGGCCAACGCCCGCCGACTGTTCAACTGGTGATCCCTTGTGGGAGCGAGCTTGCTCGCGATAGCGTCCCATCAGTCGACAAATAGGTTGCCTGACACTCCGCTATCGCGAGCAAGCTCGCTCCCACATTGGATCGGTGGTGGGCCCTGGGAATCACACCCGAAACGCATTGATCAACTGCTTGAGCTGCACCACCTGGGCAGACAATTCGCGGCTGGCGTCTTCGGTCTGGTGGGCACCTTCGGCGGTGCGTTCGCCGGCGCGGTTGATCTCGACGATGTTCTGGTCGATGTCATGGGCCACCGCCGTCTGCTGCTCTACCGCGGCGGCGATCTGCTGGTTCTGGTCGACGATCATGCCGACGGCGCCGAGGATATTCTCCAGGGCCTGCTGGACCTTTTCCGATTGGCTGACCGTGCCACTGGCCATCTCATGACTGGTGCCCATCGCCTTGACCGCAGCGCCGACACCACCATGCAGACGGGTGATCATCGCTTCGATTTCTTCGGTCGATTGCTGGGTTCGCTTGGCCAGGGTCCGCACTTCATCGGCCACCACCGCAAAGCCGCGCCCCTGCTCACCGGCCCGGGCCGCTTCAATGGCGGCATTGAGGGCCAGCAGATTGGTCTGCTCGGCGATGCTCTTGATCACATCCAGCACGCGACTGATGGCCTGGCTGTCGGTCGCCAGTTGATTGATCACCTGCACGGACTGGTCGATCTCGCTGGCCAAGCGGGCGATGCTGCCCTGCTGGGATTCCACCAACCCGCGCCCACTGAGGGTTTCGTCGTTCACGCTGTGGGCACTGCTCACAGCTGCAGCGGCACTGCGGGCAACCTCCTGGGCCGTGGCCGACATCTGGTTCATCGCCGTGGCCACCAGTTCGATCTGGCTGCGCTGGCCGGCGACGGCCTGGTTGCTCTGGGCCGATACCGTTTCCACCTGCCCGGCCTGGCGTTCGACTTCGGCGACGGTGCGACCGACCTGTTCGATCAGGTCATGGATCTTCGCCACCGTACCGTTGAACACTTCACCCAATTCGCCCAGCTCATCCTTGCTGCAGGCAACAAAATTGACCGTCATGTCCCCCGCCGCCACCTTGTCCATCATCTGGCCCAGGTGCTGGAGCGTGGTGCGGGTCGAGGCGTAGAAACCGGCGTACAGGTAAAAAATCAACAGGAACACCAGCACCAGCGCCACGGCTTGCAGCACCATGTGGCTGCGGTTCTGCTCCAGACGCTGCTGCAACTGCACACCCAGGAAGCCCTGGGTCGCCTCGTTCAGCCGATAGGTCTGCTCCATCAGGCCACTGACTTGCTCATAAAATGCCGGCCATGGCGCATCGAGCGTGTCGGCCATCACTACCTGCTCTTCAATCAGTTCACTGGCCTTCTTGAGGGTGCTCTTGCTGCCATTGGCCCGATCGGCAAGGGCCTGCCCGGCGGCCTTGCTGGAACCCAAGGCATCCTGCAGTTTCAAATCATATTCACCCTGGAGCTTTTCGATCTGCACCAGCAACTCGTCGAAGCGGGTGCTCGACGCCGAATTGAGAAACCCCAGCCCCAACGAGGACGCGCCCAGCGCCCGGCCTTCGCCGAGAATCTGGGTGACCTTGGGGGTCGTGCCGATGATCAACTCGCTGAGCTGACGGATGTCGCTCTGGTTGTCGCGGCTCAGCCCCGCCTGGCTGGCGATGAGCTGGCCGAACATCTGGGCGCTGTTGAGCAACTTGCCGATCAGCGCACTTTTGCTCTGCAGCGAGCTTTCGGCCTGCTGGGCCTTGAAAGCTCCGATCATTTCGTCGCGCTTGGCCTCGAAGGCACTGACCTGCTCTGGCTCGATGGCCACGGGAGTCATGCCTTGCAGCCGCACGAGGACCTGTTGTTCCAGGCTGCCGATCTTCGCTTCGACATCACCGGCCTTTCCGGACTGGCCCAGGCTGGCGTTGATCTGCACCAGGTTATTCAGGGTTTCCAGGTCCCGGCGCAGGGTCAGGCTGCTGCCCAGCAGGTCGAGGCTTTGCAGCTCCACTTGCGTGCCCTGGAATTCCCGATAGGAATCGCGCACCAGAAAGAAGTTGGTTACCAGCATTGGCAACAGGAACAGCACGCTGATCAGGCTGAACTTCATGCCGAAGCTCAGGCGGTTCATCAGCGCGACGGCGGGCCAGAGCAAACTCTTCACAAGGAAGTCTCCCGGTAGTGTTCTTATTGTTATGAGTTCGCGCACGGAGACAGCAGAAAGCCACTATTCGGGCGCTGTCCCTGTATAGCCTAAATCGGCGGGGAGATTTGTAACTTAAGGTTAACGAGAAGGACTGACACGGTTCAGCTGTGGGAGGGGGATTTATCTGTGGGAGCAAGGCTTGCCCGCGATGCAGGCGCCTCGATTTCTGAAAGACCGCATCGCTTGTATCGCGGGCAAGCCTTGCTCCCACCGTATCCCTCGCCACAAGGAAATGTGTTGGTTGCTTTCAGGCCAACACCGTCCACAACGCAAACCCGGCATACCAGAGCAGCGCCGCACGCAGCAGCAGTTCCCAGAGACGGTCCAGGCTGTTGATACCGTCCGGTCCGGCGACGGGCCGGGGGATCTCGCCTGCCACCAGGCCGACCTTGTCGATAAGGTCGGCGGCGCTGATGTTCCAGTTCAGCAGCTCATGCAGCATGACCCGGCTGACCGCGACGAAATTGCCCACCAGGGCGAAGCTCGCCGCCAGCAACCGCACCGGCACCCAATCGAAGGCATGGCGCATTTGCGCGGCCCGCTCGGCCACGCCGGGGTTCTGGCTGTGCTCGGCGGCCAGCGCCAGCAGTCGATAACTCAGGGCGGCGACCGGGCCCAACACGAAGTACCAGAAAATCACCGCGAAGAAGCTCTGGTAGGCCTGCCACAACAAATGCCCCTGGACCCGCTCCAGCAACTGCTCACCGTCATCGGCTTCAATGTCCAGGTCGCGCTTGGCGACATGGGCCGCCGCTTGCAGGTCTTCCCGACGCCACGCGTCGCGAAACGGCCCGAGGCCGGCCAGCAGATCACCGCGCCCCAGGCTGTAAATCACCACCAGCAAATGCACCGGCAGCGCCAACAGACCGTAGGCCACCGGCTCCAGCACCCACAGCAGCAACGCCAGCAGCGCCACGGGCAGCAAAACCATCACCGTCAGCACCAGCCAGGGTCGGTTGACCCAACGTGGGCTCGCCTCGAGCTTGCTCAGCTCGTGCAGCCAACCGCCGTCGCGCTGGACCCGCTGGCGCAAGGCCGAGAACTTCTCGATCCAGACGGCCAGCAGCAACACCAGAAAACTCATTGTCCTTCCCCTTCTGTCAGGGCCGCGCGATAGCGCACCCAGTCGAATGCCGGTCCCGGATCGGTCTTGCGCCCCGGTGCGATGTCGCTGTGCCCGCAGATACGCTGCACAGTGATCGCCCTGAACGCCGCTTGCAACTGCCGGGTCAGGTCCACCAACGCGGCATATTGCGCATCGGTGAACGGCAGATCATCCGTGCCCTCAAGCTCGATGCCCAGGGAAAAATCGTTACAGGTCTCACGCCCCTCGAAGCACGAGACACCCGCATGCCACGCACGATCCAGACAAGAGACAAACTGGGTCACGGCGCCGTCACGCTCGATCAGAAAATGCGCAGAGACGCGCAGGTCGGCGATACCGACAAAGTAGGGATGTTCCGTGACATCCAGACGATTCTGGAAGAATTCCTGCACCTTGCCCGTGGCGAATTGTGCCGGTGGCAGGCTGATGTTGTGGATCACCAGCAGGGAGATTTCGCCTTCGGGGCGCGCATTGAAGTTGGGCGATGGGCAATGACGTATCCCCTCGCACCAACCGCTCGCGGAGTCCAAATGCATACAGGTTCCTTCGATGACGACGGTGAATGCCGCCAGTATGCCGTGATCGGACCGGGCTGCGCGATCACTTGCCGCGATTGAGCTGGCGCAGATTGCCCAGCACCGACTCCAGCGCGCGGTCGAACAACAGGGTGTCGTCCAACAGCCGCGCCGCGCCACGGCGAAACTCCAGGGCCAGGCTGGTGCGGCTGTGCTCCAGTACCTTGAGGCCGGTGCGATTGACGAAGACATATTTGCCGGTGGCCTCGATGATCGCCGCCAGCTTGCAACGCAAGGTGTTGTCATCGTCCTCCTGGAACTCGACCCAGCTTCCCAGGTGCAACTGGTCGACCTGCAGCAGCCCAACGTCATCGGCCGGCAAATGCACCGCCACGCTCTCCCCCGCCGACTTTTGAGGGGGCCGCAAGACGATTTTTTCCAGCACCTCGACCATGGCCGACGAATCGAACGACTGGGCCTGTTCCGTCGCTTGGCCCGTGCGTTCGAGCGCCTGCACATGCAGGGCTTCCAGCTCACTGAAAAACTCGCTGGTGGCGAACGGGTCGAACGCCGAGCGACTCAAGCCTTCACGCAGGGCCTTGAGCAGTTCGGGCACTATCGCCAGCAAACGCAGGCCGGCATCGGGTTCGTCGTGAGGCTGGACGCTCCAGATCAATTGCTCCAGGGTCAAGACGTCGGCCTGCCACTCGGCGGAATACTTGCCATGCTTGAAGCACGTCAGCAGCAACACCTGGCTCCAGGCGTGTTGCACGAACTCCACCACGGCTTGCGGCAGGACTTTGCCCAACATCACCTGGTTCAGCGCCCCTTCGACGCGCTGGCGCGCCAGTTCGGCCTTGGCCCGGCCCTCTTCGGCATCGCGGATGCGCTGTTCGAGCAGCTCACTGCGGCGCCGCTCGTCACTGGTGAAGGCCAGAAAGTCGGCCAGCAGCTCGGAGAAAATCGCCGGGTCATCGACAAAATCATTCAACAAGCGCTGCACCACCTGTTCGATGCGCAGGTAGAGGCTGTCGCGCTGATGATCGTCGCAATCACCCCAGCCCATGGCCGCGGCCGCAATTTCGTTAAGCAGTCGCCGGGCCGGATGATTGCCACGGCTGAAGAAACTCTTGTCCTGCACCGCGACCTTGAGCATCGGGATTTGCAGGCGGCCGATCAGGGCCTTGAAGGAGTCTGGCAGGTTGTGATCGTCGAGGATGAATTCGAACATCATCGAGATCAGGTTGATCACGTCTTCATCGGCGCCTTCGACCACGCGAGACTTGCCACTCCTGACGCTGACCCGGGTCAACAGCTGTTCGAGCTGGCTACGCAAATCGAACTCGTCGTAAACGGTAGGTGCCGGCACGTATTGCTGCAAATGAGAGAGCAGCCGCAGCAGGTCACGGGTTGAAATCGGCTGGGGCGGTGCGCTGGGTTCCAGGGTCGGCGCCACAGTGCCACGCACCTGCATCAACAGTTTCTGCAAGGCGGCGAACACTTCCTGCACGCTGTCATCGACCTCGGCATCGCTGGGCTTGGCGGCCATCTCGGCGGCGGGCCTGGGGTTATCCTCGGTGCGATCCGACGCCCGGCGCGCCAGCGTAACCTTGAGCTCTGGCAGGATGCCTGTAGCGGCCAGCAACTGGTTGGCCTCGGTATAGAGTTGGTCGCAATCGCTGAGCACATAACGCTCAAACAGCTTGAGCAGGATCAGCTTGACCTTGATTCCCACGCCCAGGTTGCGCCCGGCCTGCAGGAACTTTTCGCACAGCAATGCCGGACTCAAGGGATTGTGCTGATTGGCCAGCGGGCGGGCCAGCAGCACACTGAGTCGGGCCGTCAGTTGTTCCAGCGACACACCATCGCGTCTGAGCACCCGAGTGACCATCGCCTCGACCGCCAGTTGCCGCTCCTGGTCGTCCTGGGAGCGCTGGATTGGGCTGTCTGGCACCAAGCTGGTATGGGTCAGGTCGTATTGGGCGAGGCTGACGAAGGTCTCGAAAAACTGCTCGATAAATTCACGTTCGATGCTTTTACGCTTCAGGCGCAGGTCCCGCATGGCCTCGAAGTACAGGTTTTGCTCGACGTCGTCGCGTGCCCGGTCGGCCATTTCAAACAAGGTGTCGTCGGCGTTATCGAACAGCCCCTGCAAGCCCAGGCGCAACTGCTGGGCGGCCTTGTCGCGAACCTGAAGCAGAATCACAGGCAGGCGGGCGAGCGGCGAAGGATTCGCCTGATCGGTAGCGACCTTGTGCAAAGGCACTACATTCCCGTCGTTGTGCATCCTGGCCTCCTGAAACGGCTTTCTGCGGCTCGCAACGTCAAAGCTATGACGTCAATCGAAAGGCGGATTATCGGATAAAACAACCCTGTCGTACCAGCACACTCTGTGATCCATCTCGAAATACGGCGCAATAAGTGACCCGGGAAATGAGGAAATGTTGCGAGGACGCGACCAAATGCAGGTTTCGACACCCTATAATCAGGCCACTTTGTTTGTGGAGCCCGTTATGCCGAATCTACGTCTCGCCGATCTGACCGCCGAAATCGAAGCCAACGTGCGCCGTGCGTTGCTTGAAGACATCGGCAGCGGCGACATCACCGCGCAACTGATCCCCGCCGAACGCCTGGCCAAGGCCACCATCATTACCCGCGACGCGGCGATCATCAGTGGCACGGCCTGGGTCGACACCGTGTTCCGGCAACTGGACCCGCGTGTCGCGGTGCATTGGCAAGTGCGCGACGGCGACCGGGTCAACCCCGATCAAGCGCTGTTCCACCTGGAAGGCCCGGCCCGCTCGCTGCTGACCGGCGAACGCAGCGCGCTGAACTTCCTGCAAATGCTTTCCGGCGTTGCCACGCGGGCCCGTTACCTGGCCGACTTTGTCGCCGGTACCCAGGTCAAGCTGCTGGACACCCGCAAGACCCTGCCGGGGCTGCGCCTGGCCCAGAAGTACGCGGTCACCTGCGGTGGCTGCCACAACCACCGCATCGGCCTGTACGATGCCTTCCTGATCAAGGAAAACCACATCGCCGCCTGCGGCGGGATCGCCCAGGCCATCGCGGCCGCCCACAAGATCGCACCGGGCAAACCGGTGGAAGTCGAAGTGGAAAGCCTGGCGGAATTGAAGGAAGCGCTGGCGGCCAACGCCGACATCATCATGCTCGACGAACTGAGCCTGGACGACATGCGTGAAGCCGTACGCCTCAATGGCGGCAAGGCGAAGCTGGAAGCCAGCGGCGGGATCAACGAAAGCACGTTGCGCCCGATTGCCGAGACCGGGGTGGACTACATCTCGATCGGCGCGATGACCAAGGATGTGAAGGCAGTGGATCTGTCGATGCGCTTGAGCCTCTGACAACAAAAAACGCCAGCCTTCAAGGCTGGCGTTTTTTTTCAGACCACCAGATTGTTCATCTCGCAGTACTCATCCCATTCCACACCCAGCACCTCGGCCGCTTCCTTGTGCAACGCAAGGCGCTGCGTCTCGAATTCTTCAGGTGTGCTGGTGTACTTGAGCGTCAACTCCCAAGGCTGCAGACCCTGGGCCTCGGCCTCGTCCTCGAACGCCCATTGGATCTGGTCTTTTTGATCGTCGGCAGACAAGTCCTTGATCTCTTCCAGCAACTGGGGCGCATCCAACACGTACTTCTTCAGCGCTTCTTCGTGCCTGGCTTCCTGGGTCAATTCTTTAACAGTCATGGCGTTCTCGTTGATCTGGGGAATGGAAGATGGATCTGGATCATCAAGGATCTCTCTGACGCAAAAAAACCGTGTGAAGCCCGGTTTATCTGGCCTTCAGAACCATTCGGGGATCATCTGAAAACTGCTGGGCGATGCACATGCAGGCACTGAATATAGGACGTTTTGCCGACGATTTACACGGTTCTTTACATCTATCCCACAAAAAAACATGCGCCTGAGAAACCAGGGGAGCTTGGGAACATCTGTCAAAATAACCAGTCATAGCCATGTGCCATGCCGGCACTTCACAAGGAACCCCAGTGATGCGCAGCTTTTCGAAACGTTCGTTGACTCGGCTTGCTACCGCGGCCTTGCTGCTCGGCAGCCTGACTTTGGTCGGCGTTGCCCAAGCAGCTGTTGAAGTCTCCTCTGATGGGCCGTCTTCCGACGACGCTATTCCTGCCCTTCGTTATGACCGATTTGATAAGTACGTACTCGTCAAGACCAATGTCAGCGTCAGCGCCTTGGAAAACCTGCCAAAAACCGTAAAGAACAATGCTGACGAACTGGAAAACCAGAAACGCGTCCTCAGCGAGCAGGCCCGTCAGATCGAAGAACTCAAGCGCAACAGTGGCTCCAGCTCCACCTCCAGCAGCAAGGAAATCGACGAGCTCAAGCGCACCACCAAGGAACAGGAACGCGACCTGAACGATCTGGGCAAGCAAGTGGAAGAACTCAAGCGCAATAGCGGCTCCAGTTCGAGTTCGAGCAACAGCGAGATTTCATCCCTGAAACGGGAGCTCAGCGATCAGGATCGCGAGATGGATCAGCTCAAACGCACGGTCGAGGATCTGAGCAGGAAAGTGAAATAACGAGGGGAATGGTGCCCGAGACAGGAATCGAACCTGCGACCTTCGCGTTACGAGTGCGCTGCTCTACCGACTGAGCTACACGGGCGGTGGCTAAACCTAGCATCGTCCCCTGTGGCCAGGCAACCCGCGACACAGGGATTTTCACCACACAGCAAAACGCCCCGAACCAGTCGGGGCGTTTGCTTGTTCAGCGGCCAGGCGAAGGGGTGATTAAACGCCCGATGCCTTGGCTGCTGCGACGTCCTTGATGGACAGCTTGATACGGCCGCGGTTGTCCACGTCCAGTACCAGCACTTCCACTTCCTGGCCTTCTTTGAGGATGTCGGTCACTTTCTCGACGCGAGCATCGCTCAGCATGGAGATGTGAACCAGACCGTCCTTGCCCGGCAGGATGTTGACGAACGCGCCGAAGTCGACGATGCGCTCAACCTTGCCGACGTAGATCTTGCCGATCTCGGCTTCTGCGGTGATACCCAGGACGCGCTGGCGTGCTGCTTCTGCCGCTTCCTTGGTTTCGCCGAAGATCTTGATCGAACCGTCGTCTTCGATGTCGATCGAAGCCTTGGTTTCTTCACAGATCGCACGGATGGTCGCGCCGCCTTTACCGATGACATCACGGATTTTGTCGGTGTCGATTTTCATCGCGATCATGGTCGGAGCGTTTTCCGACAGTTCGGTACGGGACTGACCGATGATCTGGTTCATCTGACCGAGGATGTTCAGGCGCGCTTCCAGGGCCTGGCCCAGGGCGATTTCCATGATCTCTTCGGTGATGCCCTTGATCTTGATGTCCATCTGCAGTGCGGTGACGCCTTTGGCGGTACCGGCCACTTTGAAGTCCATGTCGCCCAAGTGGTCTTCGTCACCCAGGATGTCGGTCAGGACGGCGAATTTCTCGCCCTCTTTGACCAGACCCATGGCGATACCGGCAACCGGAGCCTTCATCGGCACACCGGCGTCCATCAGGGCCAGGGAAGCGCCGCAGACCGAAGCCATCGAGCTCGAACCGTTGGACTCGGTGATTTCCGATACCACGCGGATGGTGTACGGGAACACGTCAGCGGCAGGCAGCATGGCCTGGACCGAACGACGGGCCAGACGGCCGTGACCGATTTCGCGGCGACCGGCGCCACCCATGCGACCACACTCGCCCACCGAGAACGGAGGGAAGTTGTAGTGCAGCATGAACGGGTCTTTCTTCTCGCCTTCCAGGGTGTCCAGCAGTTGCGCGTCACGGGCGGTGCCCAGTGTTGCAACGACCAGCGCCTGGGTTTCGCCACGGGTGAACAGTGCCGAACCGTGGGTCTTTGGCAGAACGCCGACTTCGATGTTCAGCGGACGTACGGTACGGGTGTCGCGACCGTCGATACGCGGCTTGCCGTTGACGATGTTTTCGCGAACGGTGCGGTATTCGATTTCACCGAAAGCGGCCTTGACGTCGCTGGCCGATGGCTGGCCTTCTTCGCCGGACAGCTTGGCAACGACCTGGTCTTTCAACTCGCCCAGGCGCGCATAACGGTCGGCCTTGACGGTGATGGTGTAGGCCTGGGAGATCGCTTCGCCGAACTCGGCACGGATCGCGCCCAGCAGCTCGGTGGCTTCGGCTTGCGGAGCCCAGGTCCAGGTTGGCTTGGCGGCTTCGGCGGCCAGTTCCTTGACGGCGTTGATCACCACCTGGAACTCGTCGTGGGCGAACAGCACGGCGCCCAGCATCTGGTCTTCGGTCAGCTCTTTGGCTTCGGATTCAACCATCAGCACGGCTTCGGAAGTACCGGCCACGACCATGTCCAGGCTCGAAGCCTTCAGTTGCTCGTAGGTCGGGTTCAGCAGGTAGCCGGTGCTTTCGTGGAACGCAACGCGGGCAGCACCGATCGGGCCATCGAAAGGAATGCCGGAGATCGCCAGGGCAGCCGAGGTACCGATCATCGCAGCGATGTCCGGATCGGTTTTCTTGCTGGTGGAGACGACGGTGCAGACAACCTGCACTTCGTTCATGAAGCCTTCTGGGAACAGCGGACGGATCGGACGGTCGATCAGTCGGGAAGTCAGGGTTTCTTTCTCGGAAGGACGGCCTTCGCGCTTGAAGAAACCGCCAGGGATCTTACCGGCAGCGTAAGTCTTTTCCTGGTAGTGAACAGACAGAGGGAAGAAGCCCTTGCCTGGATCGGCTTGCTTGGCACCGACAACGGTCACCAATACGCTGACGTCGTCGTCAACGGTGACCAGCACTGCGCCGGAGGCCTGACGGGCGATACGGCCAGTCTCGAGGGTAACGGTCGACTGACCGAACTGGAATTTTTTGATTACCGGGTTCACGGTGTCCTACCTTCTTTGTGGCTCTTGGGGAACTTGTCTTCTTGCGAAATTCTTGGGCAATGGCGGGAATCGGCCCGACGCCTGTCCAGGGTAAACGTGTATCCAGATAAAACTTGAGGCTGGGAGCCTGCCATGCGCCAGCGGGAAACCCACTGACGTACGACAGACCACCAACCTCTAGCGCAATCGCTGATTAGCGACGCAGACCCAGGCGAGCGATCAGAGCGCTGTAACGGCTCACGTCCTTGCCTTTCAGGTAGTCCAGCAGCTTACGACGCTGGTTTACCATGCGGATCAGACCACGACGGGAGTGGTGATCTTTACCGTTGGCCTTGAAGTGACCTTGCAGTTTGTTGATGTTGTGGGTCAGCAGTGCAACTTGCACTTCTGGCGAACCAGTGTCACCAACAGCTTGCTGGTAGTCAGCTACGATTTGAGCTTTTTCTTGAACGTCGAGAGCCATGAGGCAATCCTTTTAGTCAGGAAACTGTTTCAAGGAAACAGCTTCAACAGGCCAGGGACAAATCCCTGTATCTATAAATGAGTAGTGACCGTGCCTGTTAACAGCCACACTCGCCAACCTGCTGTTACACAGGCTGGTTCCGGTCATTCCGACCGAATCAGTCGACGCGGCGCAATACGCCCGTCTTCGCTCACTTCACCGATACCGATGAAGCGACCGTTGTGATCCTGCACCCGGACCATGCCGAACTTCGGCGCATCCGGGGCACGTACCGGCTGGCCGTTGAGCCAGTAGAACGCACTGTGTTCCGAGAACTGCAACAGCGGCCAATCCAGCAACCCGCTGTCCGATGGCATCAGGAAACGGTCGACCGCTTCGTTGCCGCCTTCGGCATGTACCGCTTCAAGCTCTTCCAGCGTGACCGTCTGGGCCAACGTGAAAGGCCCGGCCTGGGTCCGTCGCAATTCTGCCACGTACGCGCCACAGCCGAGCTGTTCACCAATATCCTCCACCAGGGTCCGGATATAGGTGCCCTTGCTGCAATCCACGGCCAGCCGCGCAGTATCACCGTCAAAGGCCAGCAATTCCAAGCGCGCAATAGTAACAGAACGCGGCTCACGCTCCACTACTTCGCCTGCCCGGGCCAGTTTATACAAGGGCTGGCCATCACGCTTCAGAGCCGAGTACATCGGCGGTATCTGACTGATTTGCCCACGAAAAGCTGGCAGCACGGCTTCGATATCAGCCTGACCAACGGTCACCGGGCGCTCGAGCAAAACCTCACCTTCGGCATCCGCCGTGGTGGTGGTCTTGCCCAGTTGCGCCAGGGTTTCATAGCCCTTGTCGGAATCGAGCAGGTACTGGGAAAACTTGGTCGCCTCGCCAAAGCACAGCGGCAGCACGCCGGTGGCCAGCGGATCGAGGCTACCGGTATGCCCGGCCTTTTCGGCATTGAGCAGCCAGCGAACCTTCTGCAACGCCGCGTTGGACGTGAACCCCAGCGGCTTGTCGAGCAGGATGATACCGCTGACGTTACGACGGATACGTTTGACCTGAGCCACCGATTACTCCTTGGTGTCTTCGGGTTCAGCCGCAACCGGATGCTGGCTGTCTTCAGCCACGGCGCGTTCGATCAGGGCCGACAGATGCGCACCACGCACGACGCTTTCGTCGTAGTGGAAGTGCAGCTGTGGGACGCTGCGCAGCTTCATTTCCCGAGCCAGCTGCATACGCAGGAAGCCAGCGGCCGAGTTGAGCACCTTGATGCTCTGGGCGATTTCTTCGGCGCTGTCCTGGCCCATCACGGTGATGAAAATCTTGGCATGACCGACGTCACGACTGACTTCCACTGCGGTAATGGTGACCAGGCCGACGCGCGGGTCTTTGACTTCGCGACGGATCAGTTGGGCCAGCTCACGCTGCATCTGATCGCCGATTCGTTGGGTACGGCTGTATTCTTTTGCCATGTCTTGTTACCTGTTACTGCCCCACGGTGAAACCCGCGAGGTCTGAAAGCGGCAAACGCCCGGCCTGGCAAAAGCCAGACCGGGCGTTGCGTTTAGAGTCCGCCAACGAAGCAGCGCATGTTCATGCGGCTACCCGGTGCAGCTCTTGAAGTGCGCGAGTCAGAGGCTGCGAGCAACCTGGACCTTCTCGAAGACTTCGATCTTGTCGCCGACCTTGACGTCGTTGTAGCTCTTGACGCCAATACCGCATTCCATGCCGGCACGTACTTCGGAAGCGTCATCCTTGAAGCGGCGCAGGGATTCCAGCTCGCCTTCGAAGATCACGATGTCTTCACGCAGTACACGGATCGGACGGTTACGGTGAACAACACCCTCGATCACCATGCAACCGGCGATGGCACCAAACTTCGGCGAACGGAACACATCGCGAACTTCGGCCACACCCAGGATGTTCTCCCGGACGTCGCTGCCCAGCATACCGGTCAACGCTTTCTTGACGTCTTCGATGATGTCGTAGATTACGTTGTAGTAACGCATATCCAGGCCTTCCTGCTCGACGATCTTGCGAGCGCCGGCATCGGCACGCACGTTGAAGCCGAACAGTACAGCGTTGGAGGCCAGTGCCAGGTTGGCGTCGGATTCGGTGATACCACCGACACCGCCACCGACCACACGCACTTGCACTTCGTCGTTACCCAGGCCATTCAAGGCACCGTTCAACGCTTCCAGCGAACCACGGACGTCGGATTTGAGGACGATGTTGAGCGTCTTCTTCTCTTCCTGCCCCATGTTCTCGAAGATGTTTTCCAGCTTGCCAGCGTGAGCACGAGCCAGTTTGACTTCGCGGAACTTGCCTTGACGGAACAGAGCCACTTCACGGGCTTTCTTCTCGTCAGCCACAACGCTCATCTCGTCGCCAGCATCCGGGGTGCCGTCCAGGCCGAGAATCTCGACCGGGATAGCGGGACCTGCTTCCTTGATGGACTTGCCGTTCTCGTCGAGCATGGCACGTACACGGCCGTAGTTCGAACCGACCAGCACCATGTCGCCTTGACGCAGGGTACCGTCTTGAACCAGGACGGTCGCAACCGGGCCACGGCCCTTGTCGAGACGCGATTCAACGACCACACCACGGCCAGGAGCCGAAGGCGTAGCGGTCAGTTCCAGAACCTCGGCTTGCAACAGAACGGCTTCGAGCAGTTCGTCAACGCCGGTACCCATCTTCGCCGAGACCGGAACGAATGGAGTGTCGCCACCCCACTCTTCAGAGGTCACGCCGTGGACCGACAGTTCGCTGCGGATGCGATCGAGATCGGCGCCCGGCTTGTCGATCTTGTTCACCGCAACCACCAGCGGCACGCCAGCTGCCTTGGCATGCTGAACGGCTTCGATGGTTTGCGGCATCACGCCGTCGTCCGCTGCAACCACCAGGATCACGATGTCGGTCGCCTTGGCACCACGAGCACGCATCGCGGTAAACGCGGCGTGACCTGGGGTGTCGAGGAACGTCACCATGCCGCGGTCGGTTTCAACGTGGTAGGCGCCGATGTGCTGGGTAATGCCGCCAGCCTCACCTGCCGCAACCTTCGCACGACGAATATAGTCGAGCAGGGACGTTTTACCGTGGTCAACGTGACCCATGACGGTCACGACCGGAGCACGGGAAACCGCCTCACCTTCAAACTTCAGGGACTCGGCCAGGGAATCTTCCAGGGCGGTGTCGCTGACCAGGGTCACTTTGTGGCCCAGCTCTTCAGCAACCAGTTGGGCAGTTTCCTGGTCCAGTACCTGGTTGATGGTGGCTGGCGTACCCAGCTTGAACATGAACTTGATGATTTCAGCAGCCTTGACCGACATCTGCTGGGCCAGATCGCCCACAGTGATGGTCTCGCCGATCTTCACTTCACGCACGACAGGGCCGGTAGGGCTCTGGAAACCGTGGGCGTTGCGCTTCTTCAGCTTGGCCTTGCCGCGACCGCCGCGACGGAAGCCATCGCTTTCCTCATCGGTGGTACGTGGCGCAACGCGTGGCGCTGGTGCCTTTTCCTTGACCGAAGCACGATGAGGAGCGTTCTTGCGCTCGCCATCGCCACTGCCACGACGGTTGTCGTCGGCACGTGGTTTGTCCGGACGACGCTGTTCGTCGCGCTTGCGAGTATCGGCCGGAGCCGCAGCCGCAGCCGCAGCCACGACTGGAGCGGCTTCGCGCACAGGTTCGGCTACCGGGGCAACAGCCTCGACGGCTTCTACCGGAGCGGCTTGCGCAGCAGCAGGCTGGCGACGCGCTTCTTCTTCGGCGCGACGCTTGGCTTCTTCTTCAGCCTTCTGACGAGCAGCATTTTCTACTGCGCGACGTTCATCCTGTTCGCGTTTGCGCTCGGCTTCGATTTCTTCCGGGCTGCGCTGTACGAAGACTTTCTTCTTGCGTACTTCAACGCTGATGCTTTTGCTACCGGCAACACGCAGGGTGCTGGTGGTTTTACGCTGCAGAGTGATCTTGCGCGGTTCTTCCACTTTCGCCTTGTGACTGCTCTTCAGGTGAGTCAGCAGGGACTGCTTCTCACTGTCGGTCACATGTTCCTCGGCGGCGGTGTGCGGCAGACCTGCCTCACGCATCTGCTGCAACAGGCGCTCTACCGGTGTTTTGACCTCATCGGCCAGTTGTTTCACCGTGACTTGCGTCATGCACTTCTCTCCTCAGGCCGCGCCTAATTACTCGAACCAGTGGGCTCGGGCGGCCATGATCAACTTGCCGGCACGATCATCGTCAATGCCGTCGATGTCGAGCAGATCGTCAATAGACTGCTCGGCCAGGTCTTCGCGGGTAATTACGCCGCGCACCGCCAGTTCCATCGCCAAATCCTTGTCCATGCCCTCAAGCGAGAGCAGGTCTTCGGCCGGATGGGCGTCTGCCAGCTTTTCCTCAGTAGCGATGGCTTTGGTCAACAAACGATCCTTGGCCCGAGCGCGAAGCTCGTTGACGATCTCCTCGTCAAAGCCGTCGATGTTGAGCATTTCCTCCACCGGTACGTAGGCAATCTCTTCCAGGCTGGTAAAGCCTTCATCCACCAGCACCTGCGCCAGCTCTTCATCGACTTCAAGCTCGTCGATGAAGTTGCGCAGGATGTCGCCGGTTTCAGCTTGCTGTTTAGCCTGGATGTCCGATTCGGTCATCACGTTCAGGGTCCAGCCAGTCAACTGGCTGGCCAGACGCACGTTCTGACCACCGCGACCGATGGCCTGAGCCAGATTGTCTGCGCCAACGGCGATGTCCATGGCGTGGGCATCTTCGTCGACGATAATTGCCGCCACTTCAGCGGGCGACATGGCATTGATCACGAACTGCGCCGGGTTGTCGTCCCACAGGACGATGTCCACGCGCTCGCCGCCCAACTCGCCGGATACGGCCTGGACACGCGAACCACGCATGCCGATGCAGGCACCTTGCGGGTCGATGCGCTTGTCCTTGGAGCGGACCGCGATCTTGGCACGCGATCCCGGATCACGGGAGGCGGCCATGACTTCGATCAGGCCTTCAGCAATTTCCGGCACTTCGATGCGGAACAACTCGATCAGCATTTCCGGCGCGGTACGCGACAGGATCAGCTGCGGGCCGCGGTTCTCGGTGCGGATTTCCTTGAGCAGCGCACGCAAACGCACGCCAACCCGGAAAGTTTCGCGAGAGATGATGTCTTCGCGAGCCAGCAACGCTTCGGCGTTGTTGCCCAGGTCGACGATCACATTGTCGCGGGTCACTTTTTTCACGGTGCCGGAGATGATTTCCCCCAGGCGCTCGCGATAAGCGTCGACGACTTGCGCGCGCTCGGCTTCGCGAACTTTCTGCACAATGACCTGCTTGGCAGTCTGTGCAGCGATGCGACCGAACTCGATGGACTCGATTTTTTCTTCTACTACATCACCAACCTTGGCGCCCGGGTGCGTTTCTGCAACCTTGCTCGGCCAGGTTTCGATAGCCGGATCGTCCAGGTCGGCTTCCTCGACTACCGTCCAGCGACGGAAAGTCTCGTAGGCACCGGTGTGGCGATTGATTTCCACACGCAAATCAACTTCGTCTTCAAACCGCTTCTTGGTAGCAGTGGCCAGAGCCAGCTCCAGCGCTTCAAAAATAACGTTAGCCGGTACGCCCTTTTCATTGGATACCGACTCAACAACCAGCAGTACTTCTTTGCTCATCGTACGCCTCGCCTTTCGCAAGCCATTGGATCCGCGGGATCCGCAGTATCTGGCACGTATCAGTCAAAACTGGGAATAATGTTGGCCTTGTCGATCATATCGATCGGCAACAGGAACTCATGGTCATCTACCTGCACCACGACGTCCTGCTCTTCTACACCGCGCAGAAGGCCTTGGAAGTTGCGTCGACCTTCGAAAGGCGAGCGCAGCTTGATCTTCACTTGTTCACCGGCAAACGAAGCGAACTGTTCAAGTGTGAACAGGGGGCGCTCCATGCCAGGCGAGGAAACTTCAAGGGTGTATTCGGAGGTGATTGGATCTTCAACATCCAGTACACCGCTGATCTGACGGCTGACGATGGCGCAATCATCCACCAACACGCCGCCTTCCTTATCGATATAAACGCGCAACAGTGAGTGGCGACCTTGAGCCGAGAACTCAATACCCCAGCATTCATAGCCAAGGGCCACGACCACCGGGGCCAACAAGGCCTGCAACTGTTCTAGCTTGCTCGACACCTGAACCCCCTCGTGCATGTTTGTGCATGCTGTGCAAATAAAAAAAAATGGGCGAATCGCCCATCCCTGAAACGCCGTCGAACAGCGGCGTTATAAAGTGTCCAGCTAACAAAAAGCCCCTTGGAAGGGGCCCCTGAAACTGGTTGCGGGAGCCGGATTTGAACCGACGACCTTCGGGTTATGAGCCCGACGAGCTACCAGACTGCTCCATCCCGCGACAAAGCTGGGGCGGAAGTATACGACCGATCCTTTACAGGGTCAATGTAACCCTTCCACCTACAAGAAAGCCCGCAATCGCGGGCTCTCCTGATAATTGGTACCGAGAAGGGGACTCGAACCCCTACACCCTATGGGCACAACCACCTCAAGGTTGCGTGTCTACCAATTCCACCACCTCGGCAATACAGCGTTTGAAACCTTCTTACTTCTGCTCTTGAGCTGGAGGTACGTCAGTCGCCGGGTTGGCCGACTTTTGCTCTTGAAGCACCGGGACATCATCAGAAGCCGGCTGTTGCTTTGGCGCTTCCAGTACCGCTGGGTTTGGCAAACCTACTTGAGTCAGCTCATGAGCTTTCTCTTTAGCAAAGTAACCTAACCCTAAGCTGGTCATGAAGAAACCGGCGGCAAGTATAGCAGTAAACTTACTAAGAAAGGTAGAGGAACCTTGGCTTCCGAACACAGTATTTGAAGCACCTGCACCGAAAGACGCACCAGCATCCGCACCTTTACCCTGCTGCAGCAATACCAGAGCAACTACGCCCAGTGCACCCAGCAGATGAAAAACGACTACGACTGTTTCCAGCATTTTTTCAGTTTCCCGCGGCGCGACAAATCGCACCGAACTCATCTGCATTCAGGGACGCTCCACCAATGAGCCCCCCATCGATATCCGGCATGCCGAACAGTTCGGCCGCATTGGCCGCCTTCACGCTGCCGCCGTATAGAAGCCGCACACCTCGTGCCACTTCAGAATTCTCTGCCGCCAACTGTGCACGGATGGCTGCGTGCACATCCTGCGCCTGTTGCGGCGAAGCAGTCAGCCCGGTGCCAATGGCCCAGACTGGCTCGTAAGCAATGACTGCCTTTGCAAAAGCACCGACACCCAGATCTTCGATGATGCTGCCCAGCTGACGCCCGACAACCTCAAGGGTCTTGCCGGCTTCACGCTGCTCGAGAGTCTCCCCTACGCACAACACCGGAATCAGACCACAGGCCTGGGCCGCAGCAAACTTGCGGATCAAGGTCTTGTCCTGCTCGCCCATGATCTGGCGACGCTCGGAGTGCCCGACCAGGACCAGGGAGCAACCTGCATCCACCAACTGACTCGGCGCAATCTCGCCGGTCAGCGCACCTTGCATGGATTCCACCGCAGAATTCTGCGCACCGACCGAAATCGATTTGCCTTTCAAGCCATCAACCACTTGGTTGATATACAGGCAAGGCGGGAATACCGCGACATCAACACCGCTAGGCAAGGCCAGATGACGAAGGCCATTGATCAGCTCAGCGACGCTGGCGCGGGTACCGTGCATCTTCCAGTTACCAGCTACCATAGGGCGACGCATGCTGTACCTCGTCGGTCAAAGTGGGCGCAGATGTTACCCAACCGATTCATGACTGGCAAGCCGAATTCAGGCAGAAACTTCAGTAACCAGCTTTGCCAGCTCTTCGGCATAACCGCGAACTTGCGCTTCATCCTCTCCTTCGACCATGACGCGCACCAAAGGCTCTGTGCCAGACTTGCGCAACAACACGCGTCCACGCCCCGCCATCGCCTCTGTCACACGCTCACTGGCCTGCTTGACCTTCGCATGCTCGAGAGGATTTACACCACCGCCGAAACGCACGTTGATCAACACTTGCGGGCATTTGCGCAATGCCTGGCGCGACTGTGCGAGCCCTTCGTTACGCGCCTTGAGTGCCATCAGCACTTGCAGCGCCGCAATGATCGCATCACCCGTGGTGGTATGGTCAAAGCACACGATGTGGCCGGAGTTCTCGCCCCCGACCATCCAGTTGCGTTCCTGCAGCTCCGAGATCACGTAGCGGTCACCCACGTTAGCCCGCACGAACGGGATATCCAGGTCCGCCAGGGCCAGCTCAAGCCCGAGGTTGCTCATCAACGTACCGACCACACCGCCCTGCAGCTTGCCGCGCCCATGCAGGTCACGGGCAATGATGAACAGCAGCTCGTCACCATCGACAACCGTACCGGTGTGATCGACCATCAGGACCCGATCACCGTCGCCATCGAAGGCGATCCCGAGATCGGCATGCTCAGCCAGCACCGCAGCCTGCAATGCCTCGGTATGGGTGGAGCCACAGTTATGGTTGATGTTCAGACCATTAGGCTGGGCGGAAAGCACCACCACCTCGGCGCCCAGCTCGCGAAAGACGCTCGGCGCAACTTTATAGGTTGCCCCGTGGGCGCAATCGACGACGATTTTCAGGCCGGAAAAACTGGTACCGGTCGGCACACTGCCTTTGCAGAACTCGATGTAGCGACCCGACGCATCGTTGATCCGCGACACTTTGCCGATCTTGCTCGACTCAACCACAGTCATCGGCGTGTCCAGCAGCTCTTCGATCATCAGCTCGATATCATCCGGCAGCTTGGTCCCCTGGCCGGAGAAGAACTTGATGCCGTTGTCATCATGAGGGTTGTGCGAGGCACTGATCACGATGCCCGCCTGCGCCTGGAACGTACGCGTCAGGTAGGCAATGGCTGGCGTCGGCATCGGGCCCAGCAGCATCACATCGGCACCCGCTGATGTCAGGCCGGCTTCGAGTGCCGATTCGAACATGTAGCCGGAAATTCGCGTGTCCTTGCCGACCAGCACCTTGCACGCGCCCATTTTGCGGAACGCCATACCGGCCGCCCAGCCGAGCTTGAGCATGAAATCAGGGGTAATAGGGTATTCGCCGACCCGACCACGAATACCGTCGGTGCCAAAATATTTCTTGCTCATAAGTGCTCCGTCATTCTTATTCGGCTGAATCCACAGCTGCGATCATCCGCACGACATCCATCGTTTCGGCTACATCGTGCACGCGCAATATGCGCGCACCTTTGGCAAGGGCCAAGGCCGCAAGGGCGAGACCGCCATACAGGCGCTCACCTACCGGGCGGCCCAAGGCATTACCTATCATGCTCTTTCGCGAGACCCCAACCAACAGGGGCCGCCCCAGGGCATGCAAGGCTTCCATATGCTTGAACAGGCTCAGGTTGTGAGCCAGGGTCTTGGCAAAGCCGAACCCGGGGTCAAGAATGATCCGCTCGGCGGGGATGCCCGCGGCGGCGCACTGGTCCAGACGCTCCACCAGGAATTCACCTACCTCCCTGGTCACATCATCATAGTGCGGGTCATTCTGCATGGTCCCCGGCTCGCCGAGCATATGCATCAGGCACACCGGCAACCCGGTGGCCGCCGCCGCATCCAAGGCACCATCGCGCCGCAAGGACCGAACGTCATTGATCAGGCCCGCCCCCAGCCGCGCAGTCTCACGCATGACCGCAGGCGTGGACGTATCGACAGAGATAATGACATCAAGTTCGCGATGGATGCGCTCGACAATCGGCGCCACTCGCTCCAGCTCTTCAGTAGGCGAGACCGCACGTGCGCCCGGCCGGGTCGATTCACCACCCACATCGATCAGCGTTGCGCCCGCAGCCACCATGGCCTCGGCATGCCGCAGCGCAGCATCGAGCTGGCTGAATCGACCACCATCGGAAAAGGAATCAGGCGTGACATTGAGAATGCCCATGACATGCGCACAGGCCAAATCAAGAACCCGGTTGCCGCAAGGCAACCGGGTCGAGGACAGAACAGAAGTCATTTCAAGCCTTAGACATCAGCGGCCGGGCCGCCAATCGGTGTTTCCGGACGCTCACCCTGTACAGCCGGAGGTGTACCGGAGGTGCCAGTACCACCCGACCAGTCACGAGGCTCGCGAGGTACACGACCCGCCATGATGTCGTCGATCTGCTCGGCATCGATGGTTTCGTACTTCATCAGGGCATCGGCCATGGCATCGAGCTTGTCACGGTTGTCCGTGAGAATCTGCCGGGCTGTGCCGTAGCACTGGTCGATGATGCTGCGCACTTCGGAATCGATCAGCTTGGCCGTTTCGCCAGAGAAGCTTGCATGCTGGCCACCGCCACCACGACCGAGGAATACCTCCCCCTCTTCTTCGGCATACATCAGCGGCCCCAACTTCTCGGACAGGCCCCACTTGGTGACCATATTCCGGGCGATCTGACTGGCCCGCATGATGTCGTTGGACGCCCCAGTGGTCACACCGTCGAAGCCCAGCGTCATCTCTTCGGCGATACGGCCGCCGTACAACGAACAGATCTGGCTGATCAATGCACGCTTGGACAGGCTGTAGCGATCCTCTTCCGGCAGGAACATGGTCACGCCCAGGGCACGACCGCGTGGAATGATCGAGACCTTGTAGACCGGATCATGCTCAGGCACGACACGACCGACGATCGCGTGACCCGCCTCGTGATATGCAGTGTTCTGCTTTTCTTTCTCCGACATGACCATGGATTTGCGCTCTGCGCCCATCATGATCTTGTCCTTGGCCAGCTCGAATTCCTTCATTTCCACGACACGCTTGCCGGTGCGAGCAGCGAACAGCGACGCTTCGTTGACCAGGTTCGCAAGGTCGGCACCGGAAAAGCCTGGCGTACCACGCGCGATGACTGCCGGGGCGACGTCGTCACCCATTGGCACCTTGCGCATATGAACCTTGAGGATCTGCTCGCGACCACGAATGTCCGGCAGCCCCACCACGACCTGGCGGTCGAAACGACCTGGACGCAACAGCGCGGGGTCGAGTACGTCAGGACGGTTGGTGGCGGCAATCACGATGATGCCGTCGTTCATTTCGAAACCGTCCATCTCGACCAGCAACTGGTTGAGGGTCTGTTCACGCTCATCGTGACCGCCACCCATGCCGGCACCACGGTGGCGACCGACGGCGTCGATTTCGTCGATGAAGATGATGCATGGCGCGTGTTTCTTGGCCTGCTCGAACATGTCGCGAACACGACTGGCGCCCACGCCGACGAACATCTCGACGAAGTCGGAACCGGAAATCGTAAAGAACGGCACCTTGGCTTCACCGGCAATCGCCTTGGCCAGCAAGGTTTTACCAGTACCTGGCGGGCCCACCATCAGTACGCCACGCGGGATACGGCCGCCCAGGCGTTGGAACTTGCCCGGATCACGCAGGAACTCAACCAGCTCGCCGACCTCTTCCTTGGCTTCGTCGCAACCCGCGACGTCGGCCAGGGTGGTTTTCACCTGGTCTTCGGAAAGCAGCCGGGCCTTGCTCTTGCCAAAGCTCATCGGCCCGCCCTTGCCTCCACCGCCGCCCTGCATCTGGCGCATGAAGAACATGAACACGGCGATGATCACCAGGATCGGGAAGCTGGCGACCAGGAGCTGGGTCCAGATGCTTTGCTGCTCAGGCTGCTTGCCTTCGACCACGACATGGTTGTCCACCAGGTCGCCAATCAGGCCATTGTCCTGGATTGCCGGACGAATGGTCTTGAAGCTGTCGCCATCGGTGCGCTTACCGGTAATCACATAGCCATCAACGGCTACGCGCTCGACCTTGCCATCCTTGACCTGCTGGATGAAGTCGGAATAGTTGAGGGTCTGCGGCTCGTTAGGGCTGGAGAAGTTGTTCATCACGGTCACAAGGACAGCGGCGATGATCAACCACAGGATCAGATTCTTTGCCATATCGTTCAATTAACTACCCTCTGAAGCAAGCTCCGCTACTGGCGCGCGCTTCGCATGATATTCACCGGCCTAACTTACTACATTACCTACGACTCTGGCAGGCGCCGTCTGTAACCCTTTGTGAAACACTTTCTACACAATATTCGCTAATGCTCACGGGACGAAATACGAAAAACCTATCGCCCCGGTCGAAAAACCTCTTATTCCTCACTGCGACCACGGAAACCACGGCCCAGCAGGTACTGCTCACGGGAGCGATCACGCGATGATTTCGGCTTGCGCGTCGTGACCTTCTCGAACTGCTTGCGCACGCTTTTGTGGTATTCGTCGAAGCCTTCACCCTGGAAGACCTTGATCAAAAAATCACCACCTGGCTTCAACACCCGAGTCGCAAGATCCAGTGCCAACTCGCACAGGAACATCGATCGCGGCATATCAACAGATGCCAATCCACTCATATTGGGGGCCATATCGGAAATCACAAGGTCCACCTCGTTTTTTCCAACCGCCTCAAGGATCTGCGCCAGTACGGCGTCCTCGGTAAAGTCGCCCTGAATGAAGGTCACATCCGGAATGCTGTCCATTTCCAGGATATCGGAAGCTATCAGCGTGCCTTGCCCACCAATCAGACGACTGGTCACTTGGGACCAGCCACCCGGGGCGGCGCCCAAGTCGATCACGCTCATGCCTGGACGGATCAAACGGTCTCTTTCCTGAATCTCCAGCAGCTTGTAGCTGGCACGGGAACGATACCCGTCTTTTTGCGCCATTTTCACGAATGGGTCGTTGAAATGCTCTTGCAGCCATTTAAGACTTGTCTTGGAACGGGCCACGGGCCACCTCAAAAATAAAACGGGTCGTGATTAAGTGGGCGGTCCCGGACTTGCTCGGGTAAACTGGCCGCCGCTTTTTACAAGATCAGACGCAGGGGTCAGATTATGCCGCTCACTCAAGAGCAGAAGAAACAATACAAATCCATTGGCCACCATCTGAAACCGGTTTTGACTGTGGCTGACAACGGTTTGACTGAAGGTGTACTCGCCGAACTGGAACGCGCCTTGAGCGATCACGAACTGATCAAGATCAAGCTCAACATCCTCGACCGCGAAGCCCGCCTGGCTGCCGTTGCCGAACTGTGCAAGACCGGCAAGGCAGACCTGGTACAGGTCATCGGCAAGATGGCGCTGATTTATCGCAAGAATTTCAGCGTCAACAAGCAACTGTCGAACGTTCACCGCTTCAAGTGATGTCAAAGGGTCAAGGGTGTGCCTCGCACACCCTGCCGCTCCACCCGGGAACCGGTTGCAACACCAGCACCAATCCGGAAAAACCCAGCACCAGGTAACTGAATGCCTGCCACTGGCTCGCATCCGGCCAGCCGAGACGCACCGCGAAGAACATCCCGCACGCGTACAACGACATGAGCAACAATTGCCCACGAATGTCGCGCCATAGACTGGCAAGGCCCTCGGCCTGAACCAGCACCAAAGCCTGAAACATTACGCACGCCGCGGAAAAACCCACCAGCAGCGCCGTCAGCATGCCTGCGATTTCATCGATGAGCAGCGGTGCCAGGCCGACTCGACCCAGCACCGGCAGCAAACCGATGTGCAACAACCAGACGCCGCCCACCCACAACATCTGGGTGAGCTGCCAGATCATGGCGCCCGCTCGCAGCGGGCGCCTTCGTTCAGATGTGACGGACTTCGACAATCTCATACTCGATGACACCACCTGGCGTCTTCACCACCACCACATCGCCCTCTTCCTTGGCAATCAAGGCGCGAGCGATGGGCGAACCAACGGAGATCTTGCCGAGCTTGATGTCTGCCTCGTCCTCACCAACGATCTGGTAAGTGACGCTTTCATCGGTCTCGACGTTGGCGATTTCCACGGTAGTGCCAAAGATCACCTTGCCAGTGTGCGGGATCGTCGTGACATCGATGATCACAGCATTCTGCATGCGACCTTCGATATCACGGACACGCGCCTCGACCATCCCCTGCTCCTCTCGGGCAGCGTGGTATTCGGCGTTCTCCTTGAGATCGCCCAGCTCACGCGCTTCACCAATAGCCTGGCTCAAGCGCGGGCGCTCGACCTTGGTCAGGAAAGCGTGTTCTTCTTCCAGAGCCTTCGCGCCCTGAACTGTCATCGGGTACTTGGTTATGCTCATGCCTTCAATCCTGCATGTAGATCCTGCAAGCGACGCACGGTCTTCTCGGGACCGAACTTGAGCGCTTCGCAGATCGCTTCGCCCGCAGCAATGGTCGTGGTGCAGTAGATCTTGTGCTGCAGCGCATTGCGACGAATGGAGTAGGAATCGGCGATCGACTGACGACCTTCGGTGGTGTTGATGATCAGCGTGACTTCGTCATTCTTGATCATGTCGACCACGTGCGGACGCCCCTCGGTCACCTTGTTCACGCGGCGCACTTTCAGGCCTGCCGCTTCGATCAGCCTGGCAGTACCGGCAGTGGCGACCACTTCGAAGCCCAAGTTGATCAGATCACGGGCTACGCCTGCAACCAGTGGCTTGTCGTCATCACGCACGCTGATGAACGCCGTGCCGCCAGTCGGCAGCACTTCGCTGGCGCCCATCTGGGCCTTGGCGAAGGCTTCACCGAAGGTATCGCCCACACCCATCACTTCACCGGTGGACTTCATCTCAGGACCGAGGATCGGGTCGACGCCAGGGAACTTGGCGAACGGGAACACCGCCTCTTTCACGCTGTAGAAGTTCGGAATGATTTCCTTGGTGAAATTCAGTTCCTTCAGGGTTTTGCCAGCCATGACCCGGGCAGCGATCATCGCCAGGGAAACACCGATGCACTTGGAGACGAACGGCACCGTCCGGGAAGCGCGCGGATTGACTTCGATGACGTAGATGTCTTCGCCCTGCAGGGCCAGTTGCACGTTCATCAGGCCGATAACGCCCAGTTCCAGGGCCATTTTCTTGACCTGCTCGCGCATCTCGTCCTGGATGTGCGCCGGCAGCGAGTAAGGCGGCAGCGAGCAAGCGGAGTCACCGGAGTGAACGCCCGCTTGTTCGATGTGCTGCATGATCGCGCCAATCACCACGTCCTTGCCGTCGCTGACCGCATCCACGTCCATTTCGATGGCGCAGTTGAGGAAGTGATCCAGCAGCACCGGGCTGTCGTTGGAGACCTGGACCGCTTCACGCAGGTAGCGCTTGAGCTCGTCTTCTTGATAGACGATTTCCATCGCACGGCCGCCCAGTACATAGGACGGACGCACCACCAGCGGATAACCGATCTTGGCGGCGGCACGAATCGCTTCGTCTTCGCTGCGCACGGTGGCGTTTGGCGGCTGGCGCAGGTTCAGGCGCTCGACCATCTGCTGGAAACGCTCACGGTCTTCGGCGCGGTCGATCGCATCCGGGCTGGTGCCGATGATCGGCACGCCAGCGGCTTCAAGGGCGCGCGCCAGTTTCAGCGGAGTCTGGCCGCCGTACTGGACAATCACGCCTTTCGGCTTCTCGACGCGGACAATTTCCAGCACGTCTTCCAGGGTCACTGGCTCGAAGTACAGGCGATCGGAGGTGTCGTAGTCGGTGGACACGGTTTCCGGGTTGCAGTTGACCATAATGGTCTCGTAACCGTCGTCGCGCAGGGCCAGTGCCGCGTGTACGCAGCAGTAGTCGAACTCGATGCCCTGGCCGATCCGGTTAGGACCGCCACCCAGGATCATGATCTTGTCGCGCGTCGATGGCGCGGCTTCGCACTCTTCTTCGTACGTGGAGTACAGGTAGGCGGTATCGGTGGCGAACTCGGCCGCGCAGGTGTCGACGCGCTTGTAGACCGGGAACACTTCCAACTTGTGGCGATGCGCACGCAGGCTCTTCTCGGTCACACCCAGCAACTTGGCCAGGCGCATATCGGAGAAGCCTTTGCGCTTGAGGCGGAACATCATGTCGCGGTCGATGCTGGACATGCCCAGGGTCTTGACCTTCTCTTCTTCCTTGATCAGATCTTCGATCTGCACCAGGAACCAAGGGTCGATCATGTTCATGCCGAAGATCTGCTCGACGGTCATGCCGGCACGGAAGGCGTCGGCCACGTACCAGATACGCTCGGCGCCCGGCACGGTCAGCTCGCGCTTGAGCACGCTCATGCTTTCCGGGTCGGCCAGGTCCAGCTTCGGATCGAGACCGCAGACGCCCACTTCCAGGCCGCGAAGGGCTTTCTGCAAGGACTCCTGGAAGGTCCGGCCGATGGCCATGACTTCACCGACCGACTTCATTTGGGTGGTCAGGCGGGCGTCAGCCTTGGCGAACTTCTCGAAGGCAAAGCGTGGCAGCTTGGTGACGACGTAGTCGATGGACGGTTCGAAGGACGCCGGGGTCTTGCCGCCGGTGATGTCGTTCGACAGCTCGTCCAGGGTGTAGCCCACGGCCAGCTTGGCAGCGACCTTGGCAATCGGGAAACCAGTGGCCTTGGAAGCCAGGGCCGACGAACGGGATACCCGCGGGTTCATCTCGATGACCACCATGCGACCGGTGTTCGGGCAGATGCCGAACTGGACGTTGGAGCCGCCGGTTTCCACGCCGATCTCGCGCAGTACCGCCAGGGAGGCGTTACGCAGGATCTGGTATTCCTTGTCGGTCAGGGTCTGGGCTGGTGCGACGGTGATCGAGTCACCGGTGTGCACGCCCATCGGGTCGAAGTTCTCGATGGAGCAGACGATGATGCAGTTGTCCTTTTTGTCGCGGACAACTTCCATTTCATATTCTTTCCAGCCGATCAGGGATTCGTCGATCAGCAGTTCCTTGGTCGGCGACAAGTCGAGACCACGGGCGCAGATTTCTTCGAATTCTTCACGGTTGTAGGCGATGCCGCCACCGGTGCCGCCCATGGTGAAGGACGGACGGATGATGCAGGGGAAGCCAAGGCGTTCCAGGACGGCGTTGGCCTCTTCCATGCTGTGGGCGATGCCCGAGCGTGGGCAGTCCAGGCCGATGGATTTCATCGCCTTGTCGAAGCGCGAACGATCTTCGGCCTTGTCGATGGTGTCGGCGTTGGCGCCGATCATTTCCACACCGAACTTCTCCAGGACGCCTTCGCGCTCCAGGTCCAGGGCGCAGTTCAGCGCGGTCTGGCCACCCATGGTCGGCAGCAGCGCGTCCGGGCGTTCCTTCTCGATGATCTTGGCAACGGTCTGCCACTTGATCGGCTCGATGTAGGTGGCGTCAGCCATGGCCGGGTCGGTCATGATGGTGGCCGGGTTGGAGTTCACCAGAATGACGCGGTAGCCCTCTTCGCGCAGGGCTTTACAGGCCTGGGCGCCGGAGTAGTCGAATTCGCAGGCCTGGCCGATCACGATCGGGCCAGCGCCGAGAATCAGGATGCTTTTTATGTCTGTACGTTTTGGCATGGGTTTGTCACTCAAATCCGCAGGTCAGTCGGCTAGGCCGTCGAACAATCTTTGTAGCGCCCGAAGGGGCCGCCGTATTCGGGGCCGCCTTCGGGCTTCACGCAGTCAGCGTCGCTTGGCCATCTCATTGATGAAGCGATCGAACAGCGGCGCCACATCGTTCGGGCCCGGGCTGGCTTCAGGGTGGCCCTGGAAGCTGAACGCGCTCTTGTCGGTACGCTCGATACCTTGCAGCGTGCCGTCGAACAGCGACTTGTGAATCGCGCGCACGTTGACCGGCAGGGTGGCTTCGTCCACCGCGAAACCGTGGTTCTGGCTGGTGATCATCACCACGCCGGTATCCAGGTCCTGCACGGGGTGGTTGGCACCGTGGTGGCCGTGACCCATCTTCAAGGTCTTGGCGCCCGAAGCGAGGGCCAGCAACTGGTGACCGAGGCAGATACCGAATACCGGGATCTCGGTTTCCAGCACGTCCTTGATCGCCTGGATCGCGTAGTCGCAAGGCTCCGGGTCACCCGGGCCGTTGGACAGGAACACGCCATCGGGCTTGAGGGCCAGGACGTCGGCGGCCGGGGTTTGGGCCGGCACCACGGTGACGCGGCAACCACGCTCGACCAGCATGCGCAGGATGTTCAGCTTGACGCCGTAGTCGTAGGCCACCACGTGGTAAGGCAGCTCGGAAGCCTCGATCGTCGCGTGACTGTCGGTCTTCAGGTCCCAGACCGTGGAGCGCCATTCGTACTGCTTCTTGGTGCTGACGACTTTCGCCAGGTCCATGCCCTTGAGGCCAGGGAAGCCCTGGGCAGCGGCGATGGCGGCTTCTTCGGAAATGTTGTCGCCGGCCATGATGCAGCCGTTTTGTGCGCCTTTTTCCCGAAGGATGCGGGTCAGGCGACGGGTGTCGATACCGGCAATCGCCACAACGTTGTTGGCTTTCAGGTAATCGGACAGGGACATCGTGTTACGCCAGTTGCTCGCCACCAGCGGCAAGTCACGGATGACCAGGCCGGCGGACCAGACACGATCAGACTCGGCGTCTTCCGGCGTGGTGCCGGTGTTGCCGATGTGCGGGTAAGTCAGGGTAACGATTTGTTGGGCGTAGGAAGGATCGGTAAGAATTTCCTGATAGCCGGTCATTGCGGTGTTAAACACCACCTCACCAACGGTCTGACCGTCGGCTCCAATGGCTTCGCCGCGAAAAATGCTGCCATCAGCAAGGGCGAGTATGGCTGGCTTAGTCAAGAAGACCTCCCGTAAATAAAGCCTGAAAGGGCGATCGCAGGTTGTAAAAAAGCGGAGTGACGTATGGACACGTCACCCCGCTTGTTCACTGAATTATTCTGCGCGCTTTTAGTGGACACACTAAAGCTGTAGCTTACAGAAAAAGGCATTTTTGGTCCACCGCTAATGAGCCTTAAAGGCAGGGGAATGCGACAGGCCGTCGCGAAGCGGTGTAAAACGGGGCTCAGTATAACCTGAACCCCGCACTTAAGGGCATCAACGCAGGTCGAGAACGTCCTGCATGTCGTACAAACCAGGCTCGCGGCCATCCAGCCACAGCGCGGCACGTACAGCACCCTTGGCGAAAGTCATCCGGCTCGACGCCTTGTGGGTGATCTCCAGGCGCTCACCCTCAGTGGCGAACAGCACGGTGTGGTCGCCCACCACATCACCGCCGCGCACAGTGGCGAAACCGATGGTGCTGCGCTCACGCGCGCCGGTGTGCCCCTGGCGCCCATACACGGCCACTTCCTGCAGATCGCGACCCAGCGCATCGGCAATCACCTCACCCATGCGCAAGGCCGTTCCCGAAGGCGCGTCGATCTTGTGCCGGTGATGCGCCTCGATGATTTCGATATCCGCATCGTCACCCAAGACCCGGGCAGCCATGTCCAGCAGCTTCAGCGACAGGTTCACGCCCACGCTGAAGTTCGCGGCGAACACGATCGGAATGTCCTTGCCCGCATCGGCCAGCAATTGCTTTTGCGCAGCGTCCAGCCCCGTCGTACCGATCACCATGGCCTTGCCGTGCTTGCGGCAGATCGCGAGGTTTTTCAGCATCACTTCCGGCAGGGTGAAATCGATCAGCACATCGAACTCGTCGAGCACTTTCTCCAGGCCGCCGGACATCGGCACGCCGATACGCCCCAACGAGGCCAACTCGCCCGCATCGGCGCCTACCAGCGTACTGTCGGGCCGAACGATGGCCGCCGTCAGGCCGGAAAGCGGCGAGCGTTGCTGCACCGCCTCGACCAGCGCCTTGCCCATGCGCCCCGCAGCGCCCATCACAGCTATACGTCGCATGCGAACTCCTTACAGGTCGCCGAAGAAGCGCTTCACGCCTTCGAACCAACCAGTGGTTTTCGGGGAGTGGCTGTTGTCATCCGCCAACGAGTTGCGGAATTCTTCCAACAGCTCACGCTGACGCCGACCCAGATTGACCGGAGTCTCCACCGCCACACGGCACATCAGGTCGCCCGCACCGCCGCCACGCACTGGCGCGACGCCTTTGCCACGAATCCGGAACTGCTTGCCGGTCTGCGTGCCCTCGGGGATTTTCAGCTTGACGCGACCGTCGAGGGTCGGGATCTCAAGCTCACCACCCAAGGCCGCATCGACGAAGCTGATCGGCACTTCGCAGAACAGGTGCTTGCCGTCGCGCTGGAAAATCGCATGCTCGCGCACGTTGATGACCACATACAGGTCACCAGTCGGGCCGCCCTGGGCACCCGCCTCGCCTTCGCCGGACAGGCGAATGCGGTCACCGGTGTCGACACCGGCCGGCACTTTGACCGACAGCGTCTTGTACTCTTCGACACGCCCTTCACCGTGGCAGGAGTCGCACGGATCGGAAATGATCTTGCCTTGGCCATGGCAACGCGGGCAGGTCTGCTGCACCGAGAAGAAGCCCTGCTGCATGCGGACCTGGCCGATGCCGCCGCAGGTTGGGCACGTAACGGGCGAGGAGCCCTTCTTGGCACCCGAGCCATCGCACGGCTTGCAATTGACCAGCGTTGGAACGCGGATATTGACGGTAGTACCGCGCACCGCCTCTTCCAGGTTCAACTCCAGCGTGTAGCGCAAATCGCTGCCACGCTGGGCGCCGCCACGGGCACCGCCGCGACCGCCACCGAAGAAATCGCTGAACACATCACCGAAAATATCGGAAAAGTTCTGACCGCCGAAACCGGCACCGCCGCCACCCATGCTTGGGTCGACGCCGGCATGACCGTACTGGTCGTAAGCCGCGCGCTTGCTCGAATCGGACAGTACTTCGTAGGCCTCGTTGGCCTCCTTGAACATCTCTTCCGACGCTTTATCGCCGGGGTTACGGTCCGGGTGGTGCTTCATCGCCAGGCGACGATAGGCCTTTTTCAGGTCTGCCTCGCTGGCCCCCCGCTCGACACCCAATACTTCGTAAAAGTCACGCTTTGCCATTAGTCTTTGCACTCTTATAGGACGTCCGGCAAACCTCTCCTGAACCTTGCCAAACTCGTTGAGCCCCAATACAGGCCCGGACCCAACTCACGTCAATTCATCAACGATCCTGGTCTTTAAATATTTCAGCCAGGGCCCCGGCCAAAACGCAGTGCCCATCGCCGGAAAGCAGGAGCATTCCCGAACGCACCGCCAGCATCCGAGCGTTGTCGCATGCTGTAAAAATTCATTGGCTCCAGACACGCCAACGCGGGAGCAAGCTCCCGCGCGGCGACATCCTACCAGCCACCGCACAAATGCAGTCAACCGGCCGACCAACAAGCGATTACTTGTGGTCTTTCACTTCTTCGAACTCGGCGTCAACGACGTCGTCGGCTTTCTCGGCCGATTCGCCCTGCGCAGCCGCGCCTTCTGCAGGCTGAGCCTGTTCGGCGTACATCTTCTGAGCCACTGGCGCGGAGACCTTGGACAGCTCTTCGATCTTCGCTTCGATGGCGGCCTTGTCGTCGCCTTTGACGGCAGCTTCCAGGGCAACCACGGCCGCTTCGATGGCAGCTTTCTCTTCCGCGGTCACTTTTTCGCCAGCATCAGCGATCATTTTGCGAGTCGAGTGCACCAAGGCATCGCCCTGGTTGCGAGCGCTGGCCAGCTCTTCGAACTTGCGGTCTTCCTCGGCGTTGACTTCAGCATCGCGAACCATCTGCTGAATTTCTTCCTCGGACAGACCGGAGTTGGCCTTGATCACGATCGACTGGGTCTTGCCAGTGGCCTTGTCTTTCGCGCCGACGTGCAGGATGCCGTTGGCGTCGATGTCGAAGGTCACTTCGATTTGTGGCACGCCACGTGGTGCTGGTGGAATCTCGGCCAGGTCGAACTTGCCCAGGGACTTGTTCTGTGCGGCTTGCTTACGCTCACCTTGCAGTACGTGAATGGTCACTGCGCCCTGGTTGTCATCGGCAGTCGAGAACACTTGCGATTTCTTGGTAGGAATCGTGGTGTTTTTCTCGATCAGCGCGGTCATTACGCCGCCCATGGTTTCGATACCCAGCGTCAGCGGGCTGACGTCGAGCAGCAGAACGTCTTTCACGTCACCAGCCAACACCGCGCCCTGGATAGCAGCACCCATGGCAACAGCTTCGTCAGGGTTGACGTCTTTACGTGCCTCTTTACCGAAGAAATCGGTGACCAGCTTCTGAACCAGTGGCATACGAGTCTGACCGCCAACCAGGATCACGTCGTTGATCGAACCAACGTCGATACCGGCGTCTTTCATGGCGATGCGGCAAGGTTCGATGGTGCGCTGAACCAGGTCTTCCACCAGCGCTTCGAGCTTGGCGCGGGAGATTTTTACGTTCAGGTGCTTAGGACCTGTGGCATCTGCAGTGATGTACGGCAGGTTCACGTCGGTCGACTGGCTCGAGGACAGTTCGATCTTGGCTTTTTCAGCGGCTTCTTTCAGGCGCTGCATGGCCAGCGGGTCACCCTTGAGGTTCATGCCGCTTTCTTTCTTGAACTCGTCGACGAGGTAGTCGATCAGGCGGATGTCGAAGTCTTCACCACCGAGGAACGTGTCACCGTTGGTTGCCAGCACTTCGAACTGGTGCTCGCCGTCGACTTCAGCGATCTCGATCACGGAGACGTCGAAGGTACCGCCACCCAGGTCGTAAACGATCACGGTGTGATCGCCCTTGGCCTTGTCCATACCGTAGGCCAGAGCGGCCGCAGTCGGTTCGTTGATGATACGTTTTACGTCCAGGCCCGCGATGCGGCCGGCATCTTTGGTCGCCTGGCGCTGGCTGTCGTTGAAATAGGCAGGAACAGTAATGACCGCCTCAGTCACCGCTTCGCCGAGGTAATCTTCGGCGGTTTTCTTCATTTTCTTGAGGATTTCAGCCGAGATCTGTGGCGGCGCCATTTTCTGGCCGTTCACTTCAACCCAGGCGTCGCCGTTGTCAGCCTTGGCGATTTTGTAAGGAACCATCTTGATGTCTTTCTGGACGACTTCTTCGTCGAACTTGCGACCGATCAGACGCTTCACCGCGTACAGGGTGTTATGCGGATTGGTCACTGCCTGACGCTTGGCCGACTGGCCAACCAGAATCTCGCCATCATTGGCGTAAGCGATGATCGACGGCGTGGTACGCGCGCCTTCAGCGTTTTCGATGACTTTGGCCTTGCCGTTTTCCAGCACGGAGACGCACGAGTTGGTCGTCCCCAGGTCGATACCGATAATCTTGCCCATGTTAACTCTCCCGGAACTTGGATTTTGTTGCCGCAGCAGTGGTGGCTAACTGCGGTAGCACTTAAACGCTTGACATATAGATGGGGCCGCTACGACCGATTTCAAGCCTGCTCATCAATAGAAGGCGAAACCGGCGCTGGCGTCTTGCTGACCACGACCATGGCCGGGCGCAGCAGGCGACCATTGAGCAGATAGCCCTTCTGGAAAACCTTCAGCACACTGTTTGGCTCGACGTCGGCACTTTCCTGCATCGCCATGGCCTGGTGGTGCTCGGCGTTGAAGGGTTCGCCATGCGGATCAAGGGTTTCGAGCTGATAACGCTTGAGGGTGTCCTGGAACATCTTCAGGGTCAGCTCGATGCCTTCACGCATCGGACGGATGTTTTCGTCATCCGGGTTGGACAGCTCCAGGCCACGCTCCAGGCTGTCGATGATCGGCAGCAGGTCGCCGGCGAAACGCTCCAAGGCGAATTTATGAGCCTTCTCTACATCTTGCTCGGCGCGACGGCGGACATTCTGCAGGTCGGCTGCTACACGCAACGCCTGATCCTGCGCACCGGCCAGTTGCTCCTCGAGCACTTGTACACGTGCCGCCAGGTCTTCACCGGAATCCTGGGAAGCCTGATTGGCGTCTAGATTTTGCGTGTCCTGCGTCTGTTCGTCAGCCATAGATTTCTCCTCTCAACTTCGTCCGCGAGCTCAACTCGCGCTTCTGCCCCGGTATATGGGGTCGGGTTTTGCAGCTTCAAGGGCCATCTGACGAATTAACCTTACAAAAAGCAGCTGCATAACCATTCCCCGCAGCGCTAAGAAAATCATTTGTCCAAGCAAATCGAGCTAAGCGTGGGCATTGTCAGGCCAAAACAAAACACTGTATAAATAACCAGACCTAAAGCCTGGGAGCGGCCTTATGCTGGTGCACCTGTCCGTACACAACTACGCCATCGTCGAACACCTCGACCTCGAACTTGATCGAGGCATGAGCGTGATCACCGGTGAAACCGGCGCAGGCAAGTCGATCATGCTCGATGCCCTGGGCCTGACGCTGGGCGACCGCGCCGACAGTGGCGTGGTGCGCCCCGGAGCGGACAAGGCCGACATCCTGGCGACATTCGACCTGGTCGACATCCCCGAGGCCAGCGCCTGGCTGGCCGAACGCGACCTGGACACCGACGGTTTGTGCATCCTGCGCCGAGTCATCACCGCTGAAGGCCGCTCCCGAGGCTACATCAACGGCACGCCCTGCCCCTTGGGCGACCTCAAGGCCCTCGGCGAGCTGCTGATCGACATTCACAGCCAGCATGAACACCAATCCCTGCTCAAGACCGACACCCATCGCCGCTTGCTGGATGAATACGCTGGCGCCACCGATCTGGCCCGACAGGTCCAACTGGCGGCCCAACGCTGGCGTCAGACCCGCCAGGAACTGGATCGACTCTCCAATTCCGGCGACGAACAGCGTGCCCGTCACCAGTTATTGAGCTACCAGCTCGAAGAGCTGGAGAACCTGGCCCTGGGTGAAAATGAACTGGAAGAGCTGGAGCAGGAACACAAGAACCTGACCAACGCCGAAACCCTGCTGGGCATTTGCCGGCAAGTGGTCGAACAATGCAGCGAGAGCGATTCAGGCAATGTGCTCAATGCACTGACAGCGAGCTTGAACCGACTCTCCAGCGTGAACAATTCGGTGGGCGCCCTGAACGAAGCGACCAACCTGCTGACGAGTGCGCAGATCCAGGTCGAAGAAGCCGTAGGGGAGCTGAATCGGTTCCTCGATCATTTCGATGCCGACCCGGCCCGCCTGCAGTACCTGGAAGAGCGCCTGGACACTATCTATACACTGGCGCGCAAGCATCGCATCCAGCCGACCGATGTTGCCGAACTTCAGCAGCGCCTGCTGGAAGAACTGGAAACCCTGAACGCCAACGATGAGTCCATCGAGCGCCTGGGGGACGAACTGGCTTCTTACGCCCGTCATTACCAGGAAAAGGCCAAGGAGCTCAGCGGACTGCGGCAGCACGCCGCAACAGGGCTGGCCAGCGCCGTGGAACAGGAAATCCAGCGCCTGGGCATGCCGGGCGGACGCTTCACCATCGAATTGCGCCCCAACGCTGGCGACGAGCTCCAGCCCAATGGCCTGGAGCAAGTGGAACTGCTGGTCAGCGCCAACCCCGGGCAACCGCTCAAGGCCCTGGCCAAAGTCGCGTCCGGCGGCGAGCTGTCACGAATCAGCCTGGCCATCCAGGTCATCACCGCGCAGACCTCTCGCGTGCCAACGCTGGTATTCGACGAAGTTGACGTGGGCATCGGTGGCCCAACCGCGGAAATTGTCGGCCAGTTGCTGCGCCGGCTGGGGGAACGCGGCCAGGTGCTGACGGTGACTCACCTACCCCAGGTCGCCGCCCAGGGACACCAGCATCTATTTGTGCACAAGGTACGCGGCGAGGATGCCACTCGCACCGCCGTGTCCAAACTCAACAAAAACGAGCGTGTGGAAGAAGTGGCGCGAATGCTCGGGGGCATCGACCTCACCAAGGAATCCCTGGCCCACGCGAAAAAAATGGTCGTTACCGCGAAAATCTGAGAACGGCAGACAGCACGAAGGCGACCCTGGGGTCGCCTTCGTTCGTTTCACGAACCGTAATAGTCCGCGCGACATGCTTACTTTTTCTTGCGTACGTACAGCACGAGATTGTGATCAACCATCTCGAAGCCATACTTGTCGACGATTGCTTTCTGCAGCCGCTCGATTTCTTCGTCGAAGAATTCGATCACTTCGCTCGTCTCGACGTTGACCATATGGTCGTGATGCTTGCCGTCGTCCAGTTCGAAGACCGCATGGCCTCCGTCGAAGTTGTGCCGCACCACCAAGCCAGCTGCCTCGAACTGGGTCAGAACACGGTAAACCGTGGCCAGACCGACGTCCTCACCAGCCTCCATAAGCGCCTTATAGACATCTTCAGCACTCATGTGGCGTTGCTCGGCGGAATCGAGCATTTGTAGAATCTTGACCCGTGGCAGGGTCACTTTGAGGCCGGCTTTGCGTAGTTCGCTATTTTCAACCATGGTCAGCTTTCTCGCGATGCTGCTTCGCAGCTTCTCTTAATGCGGGTATGATCGGCGTTTACGTTGTCCCAGCCAAGATAGTGGAAGTCGCCCACCGATGCAAAACACCAAGCTCTTGCTAACCAGTTTCACCTTTGTGGGACTGCTCGCACTCGCCGGTTGTTCATTCCCCGGGGTTTACAAAATCGACATCCAGCAGGGCAATGTCGTCACGCAGGACATGATAGACCAGTTGCGCCCGGGAATGACCCGCCGGCAAGTACGGTTTATCATGGGTAACCCCCTGCTGACCGACACGTTCCATGCCGATCGCTGGGATTACCTGTACAGCTTGCAGCCAGGCGGCGGTGAGCGCCAGCAGGAACGCATCAGCGTTATCTTTAGCCCCAACGACCAACTCGTCAGCCTGTCGGGCGATTTCATGCCTGGCGTGAGCCGTGACGAGGCCATCTTGGGCAAGGACAGCGACAACACCGTTACTGACCCGACCCAGAAGGCCGAACAGCCGAAACCGGAAAAACCGGCCAAGCCTGGTTCGTTGCTGGACCAGATCCAGAAGGACGTGGACAAAGTCGAGACCGTACCCGTCCCGACACCAGAGCCCCTGGACACCTCGCCGCAATAAATTGCGGCATAAAAAAACCCGGCATGCCGGGTTTTTTATTGCCTGCCATTCAAGCCAGGTTATTGCTCCGATTGGCGTGCCTGGGCAGCCTTCGCCGCGCGCAAGCGACGAATTTCCTTCGGATCGGCCAACAACGGGCGATAGATCTCCAGTCGATCGGCCGCCTGCACCACCTGATGCTCTGGATCGGCAACCAGCTTGCCAAAAATCCCCACCGGGCAAGTCGCCAGATCCAGCTCCGGAAACACATCGGCAATGCCCGATGCCGCCAGTGCGGCGCGAACACTCGCGCCCTCTTGCACCACGCAGGTGCGCAAGACCTGACGCTCCGCCGAGGCGTACACCACTTCTATCTCAATCAACGCTTGAACTCTGCATTCTGCTTGGCCCGTTGGCAGAACGCATCGACCAGGGTATTGGCGGCCTGATTGAACAGCGGCCCCAACGTCGCCCGCACCAGAGGACCGGCGTAGTCGAACGATAGGTCCAGGCTGATCTTGCAGGCCTTTTCACCCAGCGGCTTGAACACCCAGACACCGTGGAGCTGGTTGAAAGGCCCTTCTTCCAGATTCATCTCGATGGACTGCCCCGGCACCAGCGTATTGCGCGTGACGAAGCGCTGGCTCAAGCCGCTCTTGGCAATGTGGAGGCTGGCGCGCATATGGGTTTCAGAGCTCTCCAGCACCTCGGCCGACGAGCACCACGGCAAGAACTGCGGGTAGCTCGCCACATCGTTGACCAGGTCATACAGCGCCTGCGCCGGGTAGGGCAGCAAGGCCGAGCGTTGAATATGTGTCGTCATGTAAGCGTCACTTCCACAGCTGGGCGGCAAACACTACAAGAATGCCGATGGGCGCCACGTAGCGCATCAAGAACAGGCTCAAACCAAACAATACCGGGCTGCGCAGCGACAATTCATCACGCACCGCTTCACGCCCCATGATCCATCCTGCAAACACTACGAAACACAAACCACCCAATGGCAGCATGATCCGTGAGGTGAAGAAATCAATCACGCCGAAGAAATCCAGCCCTCCGGTTGCGCCCCATTGGTAGAGATGGAACAGCCCGTCTTCGTTCACGAAAAACTTCGCTTGCTTCCATATATTGAAGGAAAACACCGTGCCCAGGCCGACAAACCAGCAGGTGAAGGCCAACCAGAAGGTTACCCAGGCGCGGCTGAGCCGGGTCCGTTCAACCAGGTAAGCCACCATGGGTTCCAACAGGGAGATGGCCGAACTCCAGGCTGCGATGGCCACCAGGAGAAAGAACACCACGCCCATCACTTGGCCGAACGCCATGCTGCCGAAGGCAAAAGGCAGGCTGACAAACATCAGCCCCGGCCCCTCACTGGGGTTCAGGCCGGCGGCGAACACAATCGGAAACAATGCCACCCCCGCCAACAGTGACACGAAGGTATCCAACAGCGCGACACCGACAACGGTCCGGGTCAGGGATGCATTCTTGGGCATGTAGGCGCCATAGATCATGATCGAACCGACCCCGACGCTCAGGGAGAAAAACGCATGCCCCATGGCCGGCAGCAGGCCATCCAGGACTTTCTCCGGCTGGAAGTCGAACATGAAATGCACGCCTTCCATGAAATGCCCGGTGGTCATGCTGTAGCCCAGCAGCACCAGGATCATCACGAACAGCAACGGCATCATGATCCGCAGGCTGCGCTCAAGCCCGGCAACCACTCCCCGGGCAATCACCACCGCCGAGAGCACCATGAAAATCGTGTGCCAGAGGGTCAGCCTCCAGGGATCGGCAATCACATTGCCGAAGTAGGCGCCTACCTGATCAGGCGTCACACCCTGAAAATCCCCACGCCCCATGTCGATGATGTAGTCCAGCGACCAACCGCCGACCACGCTATAGAAAGACAGGATCAACAGCGCCGTGATCATCCCGGCGAAGGCGCCCCACGACCACTTGGGCGAGTGCCCCACCGCCACCGCCAACACCTTCAAGGCATTGGCCGGGCTTTGCCGGGCCCGACGACCGATCAGGGTTTCGGCCAGCATTACCGGCGCGCCGATCAGCGCAATGCACGCCAGGAACATCAGTACGAAGGCACCGCCACCGTAGACGCCGACCATGTAGGGGAATTTCCAGATACTGCCCAACCCCACCGCAGAACCGGTTGCAGCGAATATAAAAACCCAGCGGCTAGCCCAACTGCCGTGGACAGAAACCTTGTCTGTCGACATCGTGATCACGCCCAAGCATTCAAAAAAGAGGCCGCATTGTCCGGGATTCACTCAACGTGCTCAAGCACGCTGCTTCACCGTAGCCGACACGCACGCAACTGCCTATAATGCCGCCCCTATGGCTAAACAGAAGAAACACCCCACAGGGACCATCGCGCAAAATAAAAAGGCGCGACACGATTACTTCATCGAACAACGTTTCGAGGCTGGCATGGTCCTGGCCGGCTGGGAAGTAAAGAGCCTGCGTGCCGGCAAGGCGCAACTGGTCGACAGCTACGTGCTGCTCAAGGACGGCGAGGCTTGGCTGCTGGGCAGCCATTTCACGCCACTGACCACCGCCAGCACCCACGTGATCGCCGACCCGACGCGCTCGCGCAAGCTGCTGCTCAACAAGCGCGAGCTGGAAAAACTCTTCGCCTCCGTGCAGCAGAAGGGTTACACCTGCGTCTGCACGTCGTTGTACTGGAGCAAGCACTTGATCAAGTGCGAGATTGCCCTGGGCAAGGGCAAGAAGGAATACGACAAGCGCGATACCGAACGCGAACGCGATGCCGGCCGCGAGCTGCAGCGCGCGGTGCGCAACAAGGGCAAGGAAGACTAGCCCGGGATCAACTGTGGGAGCCGAGCTTGCTCGCGATGGCGTCGACACATCCGGCAGTGATGTGTCAGACAGACCGCTTTAGCGAGCAAGCTCGCTCCCACAGTGTCCACAGGCGCGATTACATCCCTTTACGCCGCTCCGCCCGCGCCACGCGCTGCACTTCCTGACGCACCTCTTCCAGAACCTCCTGCACATACAAGATGTGCCGGCTGGACACTTCCCGCGCCTGTTCGGCGTGCCCGCCCATGATCGCCTGGTACAACTCCCGGTGCTGGCTGATCAACATGTCGCGGGTTTCACTGCGCTGCTTGTACATGCCGCCGATGTTGGTCACCACGTTGCGCTTGAGCAGGTCGAACAAGCCGCGGATGGTATGCAGCAACACCGCGTTATGACTGGCCTCGGCAATCGCCAAGTGAAACCGGGCATCCGCCGCGCCCTCCTCCGCCCGGCTCACCTCTTCGTGACGCGAGTAACAGTCCTGCAGCTCGTCGAATGCCGCCGTCAGCCGCTCGCGGTCTACATCCGTGGCCCGCTGCGCCGCGTAATAAGCACAGGAAGCTTCCAGGGTGTGACGAAACTCAAGCAAGTCGCGCTGCGCTTCGGGATTGCTTTCCAACAATTGCAGCAGTGGATCACTGAACGTCGAGCCCAGCGACTCCACCACATAGTTGCCGCCGCCCTGGCGACTGACCAACAAGCCTTTGGCCGCCAGCTTCTGGATCGCCTCGCGCAACGAAGGGCGTGACACACCGAACTGCTCAGCCAGGGTCCGCTCGGCCGGCAGCCGCTCACCGGACTTGAGCGTGCCCTCAAGGATCATGCCTTCAAGCCGCTCGACAATATCGTCAGACAAACGGCGCTGACGAATCTGATCAAACCCCATAACTCAATTCTCCACGATCCCGACGGCTCGCCGGGCTCTCTATTCTGGACCATCCGGGCCTTGTCCACACCCATCAAAGCCGTTTTGCACAACCGGATCAGATGCGCTCTGCACCGCTTATTCGACGAAAGTTTCAGGGCGGCAAATTGACACATGACAACCAAGGCTTTTACCCTAGCCAACAGCGATTGTAAATTGGTATTACCAATTAACCAAACCCGCTGGCAGTGCCTGACCAACAACAATTAGGGGCCCACCCATTATGCAAACCTGGCAACAGCTCTACAGCCCGCTCGGCAGCCTCGGCTTGTCCGCACTCGCGGCCGTCATTCCCATCGTATTTTTCTTCCTGGCCCTGGCGGTGTTTCGCCTCAAGGGGCATGTGGCCGGCAGCATCACCCTGGCCCTGGCGATTGCCGTGGCGATTTTCGCTTTCAATATGCCCGCCGACATGGCCTTCGCAGCCGCCGGCTATGGTTTTGCCTACGGTCTGTGGCCCATCGCCTGGATCATCGTCGCCGCCGTATTCCTCTACAAACTGACAGTCAAGAGCGGCCAGTTCGAGGTGATTCGCAGCTCGGTGCTGTCGATTACCGATGACCAACGCCTGCAAGTGCTGTTGATCGGCTTTTGCTTCGGCGCATTTTTGGAAGGTGCCGCCGGTTTCGGTGCCCCGGTGGCGATCACTGCCGCCCTGCTGGTCGGCCTGGGCTTCAATCCCCTGTACGCCGCCGGCCTGTGCCTGATCGCCAACACCGCCCCGGTCGCGTTCGGTGCGTTGGGCATTCCGATCATCGTGGCCGGTCAGGTCACCGGGATCGACGCCTTCAAGATCGGCGCCATGACCGGTCGCCAGCTGCCATTGCTGTCGCTGTTCGTGCCGTTCTGGCTGGTGTTCATGATGGACGGCCTGCGCGGCGTGCGGGAAACCTGGCCAGCAGCACTGGTGGCAGGCCTGAGCTTCGCCATCACCCAGTACTTCACCTCCAACTTCATTGGCCCGGAACTGCCGGACATCACCTCCGCCCTGGCCAGCCTGATTTCCCTGACGCTGTTCCTGAAAGTCTGGCAGCCCAAGCGTACCGCTGGCGCCCAGATTGCCGGCGCCACCTCCAGCACCACGGTCACCGCCAGCGCCGGTGGTTTCGGCCAACCGCGCAGCACCGTCGCTTCGCCCTACAGCCTGGGGGAAATCATCAAGGCCTGGTCGCCGTTCCTGATCCTGACCGTATTGGTGACGATCTGGACCCTCAAGCCGTTCAAGGCGATGTTCGCCGCTGGCGGCTCGATGTACGGCTGGGTGTTCAACTTCGCCATCCCGCACCTGGACCAGATGGTGATCAAGGTCGCGCCCATCGTGATCAACCCCACTGCCATTCCGGCCGTGTTCAAGCTTGATCCGATTTCCGCCACCGGCACGGCGATTTTCTTCTCCGCATTAATCTCGATGCTGGTGCTGAAGATCAATATCAAAACTGGTCTTACCACTTTTAAAGAGACGCTTTTCGACCTGCGCTGGCCGATCCTGTCCATCGGCATGGTGTTGGCATTCGCGTTCGTCACCAACTACTCGGGCATGTCGTCGACCATGGCCCTGGTGCTGGCCGGCACGGGCGCGGCGTTCCCGTTCTTCTCGCCGTTCCTGGGTTGGCTGGGTGTGTTCCTGACCGGTTCCGATACGTCGTCCAACGCCCTGTTCAGCTCGCTGCAAGCCACCACCGCGCACCAGCTCGGCGTCAATGACACCTTGCTCGTCGCGGCCAACACCAGCGGCGGCGTGACCGGCAAGATGATTTCGCCACAATCGATCGCGGTGGCCTGCGCGGCGACCGGGCTGGTGGGCAAGGAATCGGATCTGTTCCGTTTCACCCTCAAACACAGCCTATTCTTTGCAACGATTGTCGGCCTGATCACGTTGGCCCAGGCCTACTGGTTTACCGGCATGCTGGTTCATTAAGTCCTACACGCAATACTGAAAAAACCGACGCCGAACCGTGATTCGGCGTCTGCTATTCACCACCGGGTCTGCAAGGCTGCTGAAAGATTTCCTGTCTATATTCAGCAGCCTCAGCGGACGGATAACCGGGACCACCCGGAGACACGCCTGATGAGCGAGCTTTTTTACAACGCCGTGCCGAACGCGACCCGTGTCGCCCCGCCATTGCCCGAGCCTCGGCAGTACCCCAGCGAGAAACCGCAAAGGGTCTACCTGTTCGGCACTTGCGTGGTGGACCTGTTCTATCCCGAAGCCGGGATGGATGCGATTCATCTGCTGGAGCGCGAAGGAGTCCGGGTGGTCTACCCGCAAGGGCAAAGCTGCTGCGGCCAACCGGCCTACACCTCGGGCTACACCGAGCAGGCGCGGACAGTGGCACGGGCGCAGTTGGCCTTGTTTGCCGAAGACTATCCGGTGGTGGTGCCTTCGGGCTCCTGCGCCGGCATGCTGCGCGAGCATTACGCCGACCTGTTCAAGGATGAGCCCGACACGCTCAAACAGGTCCAGGCCCTGGCGGCCCGGACCTATGAACTGGCTGAATTCCTGCTGTTTGTCTGCAAGGTGCAGTTGAACGACAGCGGTGAGCCGGTGAAGGTTGCGCTGCACACGTCCTGCTCGGCACGGCGTGAAATGAACACCCACCTGCACGGCCGCGCGTTGTTGGCGCAGTTGCGCAATGTGGAACGAGTCGACCACAGCCACGAAAGCGAATGCTGTGGCTTTGGTGGGACGTTCAGCGTTCGCATGCCGGATATTTCCGGCGCGATGGTGGCCGACAAGACCCGAGCGCTGAAGGAATCCGGCGCGCACAAGGTCATCAGTGCCGATTGTGGCTGCCTGATGAACATCAACGGCGCACTGGAAAAACAGCAGGAGGCGTTACGCGGCCAGCACCTGGCGAGCTTCCTCTGGCAGCGTAGCGGAGGTGTCGCATGAGCACGCCGACGCTGATTCCGACCGTTGAGGTGCAGGAAGATTTTCGCGCCCGAGCCCACAAGGCCCTGGCCGACACGCAACTGCGAAACAACTTTCGCAGCGCGATGGATTCACTGATGACCAAGCGGGCAACGTCCTTCAGCGATGCCCACGAAAGAGAACACCTGCGTGTGCTGGGCAATGCCGTCCGCGCCCGTGCGTTATCGAAGCTGCCCGACCTGCTCGAGCAACTTGAAAGCAACCTGACCCGCAACGGTGTGAACGTGCACTGGGCGGAAACGGTGGACGAAGCCAATGGCATCGTCCTCTCGATCATCCGCGCTCACGAGGCGCGGCAAGTGATCAAGGGCAAATCGATGGTCAGCGAAGAGATGGAGATGAACCATTTCCTCGAGGCTCGGGACATTGAATGTCTTGAGTCCGACATGGGGGAATACATCGTCCAGCTCGACCACGAGAAGCCTTCACACATCATTATGCCGGCGATCCACAAGAATGCCGGTCAGGTCGCGTCCTTGTTCCACGACAAACTCGGCGTGGAGTACACCAAGGACGTTGACCAACTCATTCAGATCGGTCGCAAGGTATTGCGGCAGAAATTCTTCGAGGCCGACATCGGCGTCTCCGGCGTCAACTTCGCCGTCGCTGAAACCGGCACGCTGCTGCTGGTGGAAAACGAAGGCAACGGGCGGATGTCCACCACCGTGCCGCCGGTGCACATTGCCGTGACCGGCATCGAAAAAGTCGTCGAGAACCTGCGCGACGTCGTGCCGCTGCTGTCGCTGCTGACCCGCTCGGCCCTTGGCCAGCCGATCACCACCTACGTCAACATGATCTCCGGCCCGCGCAAGCCTGACGAACTGGACGGCCCCCGGGAAGTCCATCTGGTCCTGCTCGACAACGGTCGCAGCCAGGCGTTTGCCGACAGCGAATTGCGCCAGACGCTGAACTGCATCCGCTGTGGCGCCTGTATGAATCATTGCCCGGTCTATACCCGAATCGGCGGTCATGCCTACGGCGAGGTTTACCCGGGACCTATCGGAAAAATCATCACGCCGCACATGGTCGGCCTGGCCAAGGTGCCGGACCATCCGAGCGCCTCTTCGCTGTGCGGTGCCTGCGGTGAAGTGTGTCCGGTGAAGATTCCGATCCCGGCTTTGCTGCGGCGGCTGCGGGAAGAAAACGTCAAGGCGCCGGACAGCCCCCATCAGGTGATGCGCGGCCAGGGCAGCAAATACTCGCCCAAGGAACGCTTCATCTGGAACGCCTGGGCTCGACTCAACAGTTCGCCACGGTTGTATCGGCTGTTCGGGTTCCTCGCCACGCGCCTGCGCGCCCTGACGCCCAACAACGTCGGGCCATGGACCCAGAACCACAGCGCCCCCAAACCCGCCGCCCGCTCATTGCATGACCTGGCCCGCGAACACCTGAACCAGCAGGGAGACCGCCGATGAGCGCCAAGGACAATATCCTCGCCAAGCTGCGTAAAAGCCTGACCGGCGCCACGCCCGTTACCGACAACTTCGACGTCGAGCTGGTGACGCAGACCTACCGCTATGCGCCCGAGGAGCGCATCCCACAACTGCGCAAATTGATGGAGGCGGTGCACACCGAAATCCACCTGACGTCCGACGAAGGCTGGCCGACCCTGCTCGCGCAATTGCTGCGCGACCGTCAATTGCCGAGCCTGCTCATCGCCCCGACCACCGCGCATGGGGAAAAAATCACACAGTTCTGGGCGAACAATCCGGACCTGCCAACCCTCAAGGCCTACGACCGCCCGGTAGAAGAGTGGAAAGCCGAGTTGTTCAATGACACCCCCGCCAGCCTGACCGGCACCCTCGGCGCCATCGCCGCCACCGGCAGCCTGATTCTCTGGCCAACCCGGGAAGAGCCGCGACTGATGAGCCTGGTGCCACCGGTGCATTTCGCCTTGCTCAAGGCCAGCGAGATACGTGACAACTTCTATGAAGTGCAGCAGGAATTCGAGTGGGCCCAAGGCATGCCCACCAACGCCCTGCTGGTATCGGGCCCGTCGAAAACCGCCGACATCGAGCAAGTCCTGGCCTATGGCGCCCATGGTCCGAAGGATCTGGTGGTTTTGATTCTGGAGGACCAATGACCCTTCCGGCCCCTTTCCTACACGACGTCCAACAACTGATCCCGCAGAAACGCCGTTTCGACGATCCGCTGTCGACTTTGGCCTTCGGCACCGACGCCAGTTTCTATCGGCTGATTCCGAAACTGGTGGTACGCGTCGAATCCGAAGATGAAGTGATTGCCCTGCTGAAACTGGCCCAACGCGACCAGGTTCCAGTCACGTTCCGCGCCGCCGGCACCAGCCTGTCCGGGCAAGCCATCAGCGACTCGGTGCTGATTGTGCTCGGGGATAACTGGAACGGGCGCGAGATTCGTGAACAGGGCACGCAGATCCGTTTGCAGCCCGGCGTGATCGGCGCCCAGGCCAACGCCTGGCTGGCGCCGTTCGGGCGCAAGATCGGCCCAGATCCGGCGTCGATCAACGCCTGCAAAATCGGCGGCATCGTCGCCAACAACGCCAGCGGCATGTGCTGCGGCACGGCGCAGAACACCTATCACACCCTGGCCGGCATTCGCCTGGTACTGGCCGACGGCACGCGCCTGGATACCGAAGACGACAGCAGCGTGGCGGCTTTTCGTACAAGCCATGGCGAACTGCTGGAACGCCTCGCGACTCTGGGCCGCGAGACCCGCGCCAACACTGAATTAGCTGCGCGAATTCGGCATAAATATCGTCTGAAAAATACCACCGGCCTGTCACTCAATGCCCTGGTGGACTTCGATGAGCCTGTGGATATCTTGAGCCACCTGCTGGTCGGCTCCGAAGGCACTCTCGGTTTCATCAGCGCGGTGACCTACAACACCGTCATCGACCACCCTCACAAAGCCTCGGCCCTGATCGTCTTTCCCGATGTGGAAACCTGCTGCAACGCCGTCACCGTGCTGAAAAGCCAGCCAGTCTCGGCCGTGGAGCTGCTGGACCGCCGCAGCCTGCGCTCGGTGCAGGACAAACCGGGCATGCCGGATTTCGTACAGCATCTGTCGACCAATGCCTGCGCCTTGCTGATCGAATCCCGCGCTGCTTCTTCATCTTTACTGCAAGAGCAACTGGCCCGGATCATGGCCTCGCTGGCTGGTTTCCCGGTGGAAAAACAGGTCGACTTTACCGAGGACCCACGGGAAAACGCCCGGCTCTGGGCGATCCGCAAAGACACCTTCCCGGCCGTGGGTGCGGTGCGCAAAACCGGGACCACGGTGATCATCGAAGACGTGACCTTTCCGGTGGAACAACTGGCCATTGGCGTAAACCGCCTGATCGAGCTGTTCGACAAACATCACTACGACGAAGCGATCCTTTTCGGACACGCGCTGGAAGGCAATCTGCACTTTGTCTTCACCCAAGGCTTCAACAACCCTGAAGAAGTCGCACGCTACCAAGCGTTCATGGATGACGTGGCGCAGTTGGTGGCGGTGGAATTCGGCGGCTCGCTGAAAGCCGAACACGGCACCGGGCGCAACATGGCGCCGTTCGTCGAGCTGGAATGGGGCAGTGACGCCTATCAATTGATGTGGCAGCTCAAACGCCTGCTCGATCCCAACGGCATCCTCAACCCGGACGTGGTGCTCAGTGAAGACCCGCAGATCCACCTCAAACACCTCAAACCGCTGCCGGCCGCCGATGAGATTGTGGATAAGTGCATCGAGTGCGGTTTCTGCGAGCCGGTGTGTCCGTCCAAGGACCTGACCTTGAGCCCGCGCCAGCGCATCGTGATCTGGCGAGATATCCAAGCCAAGAAACGCGCCGGCACGGACACCACCGAACTGGAGCGTGCCTACCAATACCAGGGCATCGATACCTGTGCCGCCACGGGCCTGTGTGCACAACGTTGCCCGGTAGGCATCAATACCGGCGAACTGGTGAAAAAACTGCGCAGCCGTGACGCAACAAAGACGAAAACCGCCAACTGGATTGAAGGAAATTTCGCCACCACATTGCAAGGCGCACGCTTCGCCCTCCACGTCGCCAACGGTGCGCGCATGCTGCTGGGCGCGCCCCGCCTGGCGAAACTGTCGGCCTCGTTGACGCGGCTGTCCAAAGGCCAGGTCCCACAGTGGACCAACGCCATGCCCCAGCCGGAAAAGGCCATCCGTTTCAGCCCCGCCGTGTCGGACGAACGGCCGAGAGTCGTGTACCTGGCGGCGTGCGTGTCGCGGGTCATGGGCCCGGCGGCAGCGGACAAGGAGCAGATGTCGCTGTACGACAAGACCCGCGGCCTGCTGGAAAAGGCCGGTTATCAGGTGGTCTTTCCAGACAATGTGGACAGCCTCTGCTGCGGCCAACCCTTTGCCTCCAAGGGCTACGCCGAACAGGCCGAGCACAAGCGCCAGGAACTGATCGGCGCCCTGCTGCACGCCAGTCGCGGCGGGCTCGACCCCATCTACTGTGACACCAGCCCCTGCACATTGCGGCTAGTCCAGGACCTTGGCGACGTGCGCCTGGACCTGTATGACCCGGTGCGCTTCATCCGTACCCACTTGATGGATCGGCTCGACTTCATTCCCCAGGAGGCGCCCATCGCCGTGCACGTCACGTGCAGCACGCAGCACCTTGGCGAAAGCCAGGCGCTGATCGACCTGGCGCGCAAGTGCAGTAAAAACGTGGTCATCCCGGAAGGCATCCATTGTTGCGGTTTCGCCGGCGACAAGGGCTTCTCCACGCCAGAGCTGAACGCCCACTCGCTGCGCTCACTGAAGGACGCGGTACAGCATTGCAGCGAAGGGATTTCCACCAGCCGCACCTGTGAGATTGGTCTTACCCAACACGGCGCAATTGACTACCACGGGCTGGTGTATCTGGTGGACCGTGTCACCCGCTCCAAGCCCGTCAGTGGTGAAGACCTTGCCAGGGGACTCGAAGAAAAATCGAATTCCTGCGCGTCGCTGTAGTCACTTGAATAGGCCCGGCTGCGCTGGGCCATCCACTGACTCGGCCTGGCCGCCACTGTCCAGCGGCACCGAGACCATACGTTCAAGGAGATACACATGAAGCGCACCGCACTTGCTGGCTTGTTCATTTCCGCTGCGATGTTGGCCTCTCCGGTGTTTGCAGATAGCCAGGCAGACCTTTGCCAGATCAATCTGCAAAAAATCAAGGACGCCAAGGTCAGCAGCGAGCAAATGAGTGAAAGCATGAAGTCTGACATCGATGCCACTGTCCAACAGGCCACCGCTGCCAAGGCCAAAGGTACCGAGCAAGGCACGAAGGAATGCATCTCGCTGACCACCCAAGCTCTTCAGAAAGTGCAGAACAAAACCAAAGGCGATCAGCAGTAATGTCGCGTCCGGCCAACCTTCGGGTTGGCCTCAGACGCGGATTGGCGTACACTGCAAATGCCTGCCACTCCTCCAGCTTCATGGAGCGACAGGTTCGGGGCCGTTTAGGATTCGACGCCGGTTGCGAAACTTTAGGTGCATGCCGAGTTGGTAACAGAACTCGTAAATCCACTGTTGCAACTTCTATAGTTGCCAATGACGAAAACTACGGCCAGGAATTCGCTATCGCTGCGTAAGCAGCCTTAGACCTGAGCTTCTGGTACCTTCGGGTCCAGCAATCATTAGGGGATGTCCGTAAACCCAAAATGATTGTCATATAGAACGGAATCGCCGTGCAGTACGTTGTGGACGAAGCGGCTAAAACTTACACAACTCGCCCAAAGCACCCTGCCCGTCGGGTCGCTGAGGGTTAACTTAATAGACACGGCTACGCATGTAGTACCGACAGCGGAGTACTGGCGGACGGGGGTTCAAATCCCCCCGGCTCCACCACTTCATCATCTAAAGACGTCCACGGACGTCTTTTTTTGTGCCTGAAGTCCAGTAAAATCAAGGGTTTAAGCGCTACTGGGCGCCTAAGAGGTTTTTTGAGTTCCAGCCGTTTGAGTATTCCAAATGGTATTCCAAGCCATCCGGTGCTATTTTTTGGAATACCAAAACGGTGTCAGAGGTAGCTCTCATGCCCGCTCCAGCCCTTCGCCTTTCCGACCGCCAGCTCAAGGCAGTCAAGGCAAAAGACAAGGATTACGTCCTCAGCGATGGTGACGGCCTTCAGCTCCGCGTCAGGAGCAATGGCTCGATGCTGTGGAACTTCAACTACCGCGAGCCGGTAACCAAAAATCGTATCAATATGGGGCTGGGCACATACCCAGAGCTCTCATTAGCGAACGCCAGGAAAAAAGTGGTTGAAGCGCGCGAGCTGCTGGCACAAGGCATTGACCCCAAGGTGCAACGCAATGCACAGGACGAAGCCAAACGAGCGGAGACGGAACACACGTTTGAGAACGTGGCCACCGCTTGGTTCGAGCTGAAGAAGGACTCCGTCACGCCGGCGTACGCAGAGGACATTTGGCGATCGCTCACGCTGCACGTATTCCCAGACATGAAAACAACGCCGCTCTCGAAAATTACCGCACCGTTGGTCATCGAACTGCTTCGCCCGATTGAGGCCAAAGGCAGTCTCGAGACAGTGAAGCGGTTGAGCCAACGACTCAACGAGATCATGACTTACGGGGTGAACTCCGGGCTGATTTTCGCTAACCCTCTCAGTGGTATTCGAGCGGTATTCAAGAAGCCCAAGAAACAGAACATGGCCGCGCTACGGCCCGATGAGCTTTCCGAGCTCATGATCGAAATCGCGAACGCCAGCATCAAGCGGATCACCCGCTGCCTGATCGAATGGCAACTGCACACCATGACCCGCCCTGCCGAAGCGGCTACCACTCGATGGGCAGACATCGACTTCGACAAACGTATCTGGACCATCCCGCCGGAGCGCATGAAGAAGCGTCGTCCGCACACCATCCCGCTGACCGAACAGGCACTCGCCTTACTGGAGGCGCTCAAGCCCCACAGTGGTCACAGGGAATACGTGTTCCCGGCAGATAGAAACCCGCGCACCCACGCCAACAGTCAGACTGCCAACATGGCGTTGAAACGCATGGGCTTCCAGGACCGCTTGGTCAGCCACGGCATGCGCTCCATGGCCAGTACCATCCTGAACGAGCACGGGTGGGATCCAGAGCTCATCGAAGTCGCGCTGGCGCATGTCGACAAGGATGAAGTCCGTAGTGCCTACAACCGGGCGGACTACATCGAACGCCGGCGTCCGATGATGGCCTGGTGGAGTGAGCATATCCAGAAGGCGGCCACCGGCAGCCTGTCGGCATCTGCGATCAATCAAACCAGGGACCACAACGTCGTGCCGATACGGTGAGCGCTCACAGGACGCCGCCGGTAACCGAAAATAACTTCCCAGATAGAGTGATGGTTGATTTGGCGACACCGGCGACACCGGCGACAACCCGCGTAATACCTTGCCTGCAGCATGGCGACAGAAGTGGCGACTGTCGCCGTTGCAAGCCTCGGTCTTGGGCCTTTTCGACTAAGCCCACGCGAGCGGGAAGGCTCTGCATTCCCACTCGCATGGGCTCTGCGTGAATACATCTCACTTGACCACCTAATTGCATTGCCACTGATCAGTTGTTTGCAGCCGACTTGACCAGTCATTTGCATTCGCGCTGACCAGCCGTTTGCAGTTGATAGGTGTCAGCGGGTGCCACTCAGCGCGAGTACGTCAGCCAAGCACTCAAGGACTGCAACCGACCGATTCTGTTGAAAAAGTCGGACGTGGTTTCCACGGTAGAAAAGTACGCGCCTGAGATTGAAATCCTTACCTTCGGCAGAGGCTACCGGGCTTGGATTTCACGTAGCAGCGTGCAGAAAAGGCGTTTTCACCGATTAATATGCGGGCAGTCTGGAAGGACCGACTTTTTCAACAGAATCGACACTAAAGAGACATTCGCTGTTCTCCTCTCCCTGCTGCAACCCGAACTGCTACAACTGCGGGCGAGAGGTCATTTGCCTGCTCACCCCATAAACTGTATGCATAGCCGATATCAATGTAACAGCACCGCAAAAGCCGGCAGGAGACAAATCTACTCCTGCTTGGAAACGGCCACTCTGTTGGGACAGCTTTTATAAAAGAGCCTATGGCGCCAGCTAAATTGACGCGAAAGTAGTAGGAATCCATTCGGAGATTTCTTTTATGTTGTCCAATTGCCTGCGTCCTTATAGGCTCAGAGCCCTAAAAAACGAAGCGGATCCCCGATGATCACGGAAATTCCAACTAGTGATGAATTCGCAGCGGCTGCCTACGCGCAGTTCGACTTTGCGTGGGACATTGTCATTTCATTTCTGACGACACTGGACGAAGCCGGCCAGTATGTGGATGTGGACAAGGATGACCAGACTCAGTTCTGGGAGGCCGCACGGCAAAGGATTCTGACTTCACTCATTATTGCCCAGCAGGGCGTCGAACTCGCGATCAAAGGCAAGCTCGTAGGCTTCAGCCCGTACTTGCTACTGGCCGGATCTCCGTCGGATTGGCCTAAGGACAAGACTGGTAAGGGGATAGAGTATTCAGAGTTTCGTACCATTGACGCCCAAGACCTGATAAAGGCTTACAACACGGTAAGCCCTCAGCCTTTCGACCCCAAATTCATGGAGCTATTCGAGCGGGTACGGAGGCTTCGAAACTCAGCTATGCATTCAGTAAATGCGAAGCTTCAGATCTCACCCAAAGAAGTTATTTTGATCATCCTCGAAGCCCACGAGCACCTCTACTCAGACCAAAGCTGGGTCATGGCGCGAAGAGACTTCTTGTTCTCAGCACCCGCGGCTCAGATTTATTTCGACAATGACCACATTGACGGCATCTTGGTCCGTGAGTTTTGGACAGTTTTCAACCTGCTATCCAAGTCCGAGCGCGAACGCTTCTTCAAGGTAGCCGCGGGTGTTCGCAAATATATCTGTCCAGCTTGCAAATATCACTCTGGCGAACTTGACGGGCCTACCCCTCACTATGCCGTACTGAGTCCGAACAAACCGAAGTCCTCCACCTTATGGTGCTTCGTGTGTAACGATACGCACCTTGTGCACCGAAAAAAATGTATCACCGAAGGGTGCAAGGGCAACGTCATCAGCGAAGAGTATGTTCACTGCTGTACCTGTGGTGAAGAGCAGTAATCGTGATCAAAGACTAGGAGCGGTGCGCTATCACTAATAGCGCGGCTCCGCTTAAAATCGCTCTGGCCCGCATCGACAATCAATTTTTTCGGGAGCATCATCGCACTCTCGCCGGCTTCCACCGCCTATAGCGTATCTAGGTCGGCTTTAAGTGCTGCAAGAAGCTTTTTATTCAAATCAGCAGTTCGCTCATTTAGTCCGGCAGCTTTTGCATTAATCTCATCAGGAATGCGCTTAGTATATCGAAACTCTTCACTGAAAATATAACCGATTACCCCTTCGAGGTACGACTTTGACTGGGTTATGGTTGCTCGCAGCGCATCCAGCAAATCAATTATTTCTTGAGCCGCATTTAGTTTTACACCGTTAACCTGTGCAAAAAGCTTAGCCTCCTGCGCCCTGACTGAGCTGATGATAGCTGTAGCCTTATCATTAGCCTCGGCAAACAACTTGTTCGAAATACCAAAATCACTTGCAAACCATGCGCTGATCATTGGCCTAAGCTCATTTTCGATAATTTCGATATTCAGCCCGCGAAACGCATCAAGCTCATCCATAAACTTGTGATATTCGCGACTTTTGTTTTCATATTTATACTTACGCTTCTGTATATCGATCTCATGATCTCGCTTTTGCTTATCAAGTTTTTCAGCGCTCTGCTGCTTCAGGCTCTCGATTTCTTTAGCGTGAACTTGCTTCACCCTCTCAGTCTCTAGAGTATAATCGTGTATTACTCTTTGCTTTTCGACCTCAATGCGCCCAACGTCTTCAAACAACGCTCTATTCTTGGCCTTTTCTTTGTAAAGCGTTTTAAAAAAACCAATTACACAGACAACTAGCAATGATGCAACTGTAGCGAAAAGTGCTTCCATTAATTCCATAATAATTCCTAGTGATAATTTTGATTATAGCAACCTCAACAACGCCCGATCCTAGAAGGGAATCTTTCCGGCGGTACGATGCTTGCACCACGCGAACCAACGAGAGACCGAGCAAGCTCAATCTTCTTTGGCAAATTACTATATTTTGAATTACCTATTCAAATATCGAACCCTACACTCTTTCGGCCGTGATCTAATCTGGACCACTATCACACACGCATGAACTGGCCCCTTCCCCTTTATGGGGCCTGGCTTTGCATAGCGAACAACTACTGACTGAGTTCGTCTTCAGCATCTTTACGACTGTAAATAGCCCATTTTTCATATTTCACGGCATCGATCGTGGCAGCTTCGTTAATTGTTCCCGCTAGCTTTTGTTTAAGTTGCGCCTCGGTAAAACCATACGCCTTTCCTTTTCCGTCGATAGCGTCTTGAATTTTACGCGCGCCTTTCAATCTCGCATGCGGAACAGAAAGTTTAGCTTTGTGTGAAATGACACCGGTGATATGGGCTGGGACTCCAAACCTAAATATTTTGGTTTTTTCTTTTGCTAATTCATAACCAAAGCGGCTGGCGATAATCTTTAGTTCAGATTGAAATTTTCCAGAAATTTTATCTCCAGAAAAGGTTAAGTCATCTATATAACAGGTGAAATTTAATCCGTATTTGATTGCCAAGACTTCGCACTTATCAAATAAGCCCTTAGCTGCCCAAAGCGAAAGAAGAGGGCTAAGTGGGCTTCCCGTAGGCATTACACCATTCCAGGTTGTCAACGAGGCAAGCCTGCCTGCGATATCTGTTGGGCAGCACATAGTATTATGAAAGAAATCATGCACAAGACAGTAGCGGGTAGATCCATAGAAGTTTTTCAGATCGAATGTTGCTGTTTGTCGAGCGCCAAGATGAATAGCTGCATTCGTTTGATACGAGCGGTGCTTTACTCCACCTTGAACGTAGCCGGGGTACTGGACACGACGGAGTATGGATAAAATTCTCTCGTGTAGTTTCCGAAGGCGAGATTTAGGCTCCTGAACAGCTCGATTTTTACGGGATTTTCCCGTGAATGGATTAGGAGCTAGAACCTTGTTGAAGAGTTTGTAATTGCTTTCTGATTGCAAAATCACTTCAAGTTCGATAGTGCTAATATTGAGCAAGTCAGCCAATCGCTTCGGCGACCCTACTTTATATAAGGCGCACTGATGAATTGGTAGTTCATTGTCGGGCTTTCGTTTTTTCCTTATATTTTTCTTTGGCTGCATCTCGATCTTCATTCCATTCAAGTAACGAAATAATTGTTTTCGCCAATCCGAAACGCAGGTTGTCAGTAGGGCGAGGGGAGTCGATACTCTCAGAAAAAAACAAAATCGATGACAGTGGTATCTCGAAATAATCGCTGTATTTTCTCAGCAACTCAATAGATGGTTGCTTCTTTCCAGACTCAATCTCGGATAGGTGAGAGTTTGATATTCCCAATCGAGAACATAACTCTGTTTGAGATAAGTCGTAATAAGAACGAATTAATTTAAGGGCCTTGCCTAACATTTTGCACACCTCTGATGAATGTGACACCAGCGGGGTAGACTACTCATGGAAGAACGCGATGATCTTCATCCAGTGCTTGTCAATTATCGACAGTAACGGCACAAGAATCTTGATCACACCAAAGCAGGTTTTGAGTAATCTCAAACGCTGCTTTGTCTTCACTTTTGCCAGGTACAGTTCTTCGGCTTTCTCGTCACGTGGTTGCATATTGAATGCTCCTGTAAGGGTTTGCGTCAGTCCACGACATGTGGAACCGACCTCTCGATGCAACCTTTACAAGCCAAATGACCGATGTTTGAACTGTATTTTTCCCCCTCGCTGAAATCACCAGGCTTCGACGTCTCGACGAAGCCTACAAGACCGCACCACATACGCGCACGGTGACGACCGCACACGCCCGGCCCAAAAGTTAGAGGTCCAAAATCAACCCCCGCAGTGCCGTAGCACCTACAAGCAATCGAGAAATCATCGACCGCAAAATCATCATGGCAGAACACGATAGGCAGGTCAAAAAATATTTTCGCTCACAGCGAAAATATTTCGTGATTACCCTGTCCCCCACTACGTTGGACATGGCGCACGCCAGATTGGCGAAATGAGTACTTTTGACTGTTGCAGGCACTTTCACGAATCTCGCCTGACTCTATCTAAATGCTGCCTGCTGGACGCCCTGAAATTTGTGGAGCAGGTGAAGGGAAAATGAACCCTCGCTATCAGCGCGGGAAGCTTTTGATACCGCCTGAAGCCGTATTCAAGATCCGTGCTGAGCAAAATCCAATGAGGCTTCTATTTCCTTCTTCGAAGAAAGCCGCTTTGGCCGCTGAGCATCAGATCCCCAGGAGCCGCTTGAGGATCATCGGATGATACCCAGCGAGTTCCTCCCCCCTCACCAGGTATCGATTAGTCCGGTAAAATTCTTCCTCGATTTGAAATTCACCAGGCCTGAACGAGATCAATCGCAAGTCGTACATATATAGTGATCGCATCGGCCACCCGCTCCACTCTCCAAACGAAAAAGCTCTATTTGTACAGGGCTTTTTATTTCATTTCTGGAAGCTGTCGAAACCTTTAGAGAACGGGATCAGTAAAGCTGACGCACACGCCCTTCAAGCAGACTTCTTCCTAGAGAAAAGAACCAGCACTGTGCCAACAATGCGAATCCCCAGACGAAAAAGAAGCTAGCCTTTGAGAGCTGAAATGTTTCGGGCTCATACCGCCACCAAAGAACCGGGATAGCGAAGAAAAGGCCGACCAACACACGCCACAGAGAGTGGAATGCTGTTCCGACTTCTGTCCAGGTGGAGCGCCAGAAAGCAGAACGAGCTTTCATCAGCTCTGTTTTTTTCCAAACAAAGCGGTCAAAGAGAACAGCTATGAGATAAGGCGCCGGCAAGGTGACCAGGTACCAGAGTACTTTATCAGGTGGCATCTGAGCCTTAACTGCAGCGTCCAGCAGCTTAACTCCACCTGACCAGTAAGCGATGAAGGTGGGGACGCTTCCCAAAGCCAAAGCAATGAAAAACTCTTGATACAGCCTCGTGCGCTTATCCATAACCACCATAAAGTCAATTTTAGAGCGCCATCATAACAGCATTGCGCCACTATCAGCCTGGGACCCGAGTCTGACCGCCGGCGTCAAGCAGGTGCTTCGGTGCCAGATGCGCATACCTCATCGTCATGCCGACGTCTCCCTCGCCGCACTTAGCACACTGAGAAGGCTTGACCAGTATCTGGTAGCCCCGGCAGCCTCCTCTACTGCTCCGAAAAAATAAACTGCCCTTGGTTTTCGTACTCACAAGATGACCGCTTTTGGCCGTTCTCCGCCGGTCGTCACTACGGCGTGTACTGGTCAAGTCCATGCAATTACGCAGGCTCACATTAAAAACCGACGAACGACCACCCGGCCATGGAAAACCACCGGACTCCAGGGTCTCCCAGCGCTACCGATTGGCGCAACAGTACCCCCCAAAATGCTGTTGACCGCGAGCAGAACGAGCGCTAAACCAGAACTGTACCAGCGCTGTCCTCGACAGCACCCAGGTAGCCAGAACCTTTGAGGCTACGCCACATCGTGGTGGTTCACCCCAAGTGCGATTAGCGTCCGGCGGCTCGCACAGTCACAGCGATGTGATGGATGCCTACTTCTCAACTTTGCCCACTGTGGCAACTCAGGCTTTCTCCTGGCTGCTCTGCAGCAACTTATCCGCTTGGCCATTTCTTGCGCCAACCTGTTGCCCGTCTCTTTGCCTCCTAAAGAGACGGGCGCTCCTACCGCTGCTGCAGCCCAACTCGTACAAGGCTTTGCGGCATTCCCCCTCGTGACAATCGGCGTGACAAACACCGAAGTCACCAGCAACAGCGATGCAGATGATGGTGCCGCAGCCCACGGAGTGGACTGCACCTGACTGACAGTCAGATATGCCCCGGTCATCGCCTCACTGCTTTCACCCGACTCAGGATCTCGCGGCACCGGTCTCGTCAGCCAGTGCAGCCTCCACCCGCCCACCGCTATCGGTGTTCAGGAGGCCAGATCATGAGATGCCCAAGCTCCCGGTCGTAAAGAGCCGCCAGTCCCGCGTTAGTGGACAACCCTCACAGGTCGCAGGGGCCTTGATCCCTGATAACACTCAACAACCGTGGCGGGATGAGTGAGGACGAAGTCGATAATCTCAGGAGAAGTGTGATGCAACAGTGCGAAGCGTTCGAGCCACCACAACCATTGCTGGAATACCAGCAGGCGCCACTGCCCTACCCGGTCGAAGCGTTGGGGGATCTGTTGGGCTCTGCGGTCGAGCGACTGGCCCAGGTGATCGGCGTGCCCTGCGCAATGGCGGCACAATCGGTGCTGGCCAGCGCAGCCCTGGTGAGCCAGGGTCATGCCAATGTCCTACTCGACGGCCGAACCTATCCGCTGTCCCTCTACCTGCTGACGGTGGCGTCCTCGGGTGATCGCAAAAGCGCGGTGGATCAGCTGGCACTGAAAGCGGCGCGCGACTGGGAACGACAGCAGTGGACTCTGTATGCGGAAAAGCTCAAAGCCTATCGCGCAGCCACCAACATCATGGCCAAACCCAAAACCTCAACGGAGCGTGCCGAGGCGAAAGGCGGTGAACTGTCCGAACCAGTTCCGCCGAGACTGATCATTGCCGAGCCCACCATTGAGGCCCTGGTCAAAAGTCTGTGCCAGGGCTTACCCAGCATGGGCTTGTTCAATGATGAAGGTGGCCAGTTCTTGGGCAGCAGCACCATGAGCAAAGAGAATCTGCTCAAGGCGATCACCACCTTGTCGACACTGTGGGATGGCAGCCCTATCGACCGGGCCCGCTCCATGGCCGGAGAAAGCCTGCGTGCCTATGATCGCCGCCTCAGCCTGCACCTGATGCTGCAGCCCTACCTGGCCAACCAGCTGTTCAAAGACCCGATGATCAATGGCCAAGGCATCCTGGGCCGTTGCCTGATCAGTTGGCCCGAGCGCCTGGCCGGCCAGCGGCTCTACAAGGCGATCAACCTGAGCCGGGATGCCAAAGTCCAGCGCTACCAACATCGGATCACGGCCCTGCTGCAAAAGCCCTGGTCGCTTCACAAGGATGGGTCACTCAATCCTGTCACGCTGGAGCTGACTCCCCGTGCCCGTCGTGCCTGGATAGATATTCACGACACCATCGAGTGCCAGTCTGGCGAGTTCGGCGAGCTGGCCGGCGTCCAGCCTGTCGCGGGCAAGGCCGCGGCGAATGTACTGCGCATCGCGGGCGTGCTGGCCATGGTTGAAGAGGCCAGTGTGTTGGACGAAGCACACATCCAGCGCGCCTCCACGTTGATGGATTACTACCTGGCCGAGATCCAGCGCCTGACCGAACAGGCGCCGATCAATAGCCGATGCGAAGAGGCGGATCGACTGCTGCGTTGGCTGGTGCAGAAAGACTGGACTCGCTTCACCATTCGCGACGTCAATCGCAACGGCCCTCGTTTTGCCCGCAAGAGCGCTGACCATACTGCCTCTTTATTGGTCGTGCTGATCACTTCTCGCTGGCTGAGCAGTCGCGACGGGAAAACTTTCGAGGTCCGCCATGTTTCGCCTCAATGACGCGGTGCGCCGCCACCGGGCGCAACATCAACCACAGCCAGAATTGCGGTGTGTCGCCGCCTCTGTCGCCACCCTGTCGCCACGCGCTAGGCCAGAAACGACGCGGGTTGTCACCACTGTCGCCGCTGTCGCCACACCACCTCTAGAGCCTGCCAACCTCGCCCTGCTGATCGAGCAACTGCGTGAGGAAGGGGCACTGCTGCAACACCACGAGAACACCCTCCTGATCCGTCCGACACACTGGCAGCAGGTGGACAGGCTCAGCTCTCACTGGAAAGCCCTGCTGCTCTTTCTGCAAACAAACGAAAACGGTGATGACGATGGCTCTGGTCGGTCGGCGTGATAGTCGCAACTTTGGCTACGGCCGCCAGCTAAGTTATGCCGGCCCGCAAGCGCTAGAGGATTTGTTTGCCGGTGGCCACTTCGCCACGGTCAAAGCGCATAGCGATCGCTGGCAAGCGTTCGTGCGTTGGTGTCGGTCCGAGGGAGGCCCCGGTTACAACGATGCACGTCAGATCGATCGACGGACGCTGCAAGACTACGCCGCTTACCTGCGCCAGCAGATCCAGCAAGGTGAACTCTGCATCGCGACCGCGCAGAACCGCCTGAGCAGCGTCAACCGCACCCTCGCTGCGCTGCGCGGTGATCAGGACGTGAGGATCGCCAGCCCGAGCCAGGCGTTAGGACTGCAGCGCTCGAGCGTACGCACCCGCGCGCCGGATGGCCAAGACCGCCAACAGGTGCGGCGAGTACTCGAGGCACTTGGCGAACAGTACCACGAGCGGGTGGCCGCGATTGTCCTGTTGGCCCGAACAACAGGCATGCGCCTGCGCGAAGCGATCCTGGCTGACCTGCCACGATTGCACCGCGAAGCCGAACACTTAGGCCGCATCAACATCCAGGACGGCACCAAAGGCGGTCGCTCAGGGACTTCAGCGCCGCGATGGGTCGTGGCAAATGAAGAGGTGAAGGCAGCGCTGCAGTTTGCTCGTAAAGCAACGCCAACCGGCAGCCGCAACTTGCTGGCCCGAGACGAAAGCTACACCGCGTTCCTGCAACAGACCGTGCTCCCCGCCCGTGAATTGCTGCATGAACAAGGGCTGAAGGGTTTTCATGAACTGCGAGCGGCCTACGCCTGCGAACGTTACGAGCAGCTCACTGGCCACGCGGCTCCAGTCAATGGTGGTCACTGCTATCGCATTGACCGCGACCTCGATCAACAGGCGCGCCAACAGATCAGCCTTGAACTCGGGCATAACCGGATCGATGTAATGTCGGCCTACATTGGAGGTCGAGCATGACCAAGTCCTTCGATATGGCGCTGTTCCTGAGCGGCGTACTGACCGGCTCGAAGGTCACGCAGCAACGCCACCTACGCCAAGCCCGAATCATGCAAGCAGCCATTCAACAACGATGGCAACGCGATAATCCCTGGACCTGGCAGCTCAAGCATGTCCGCTGGTTTTTCACACAGCACCTGCAAGACCACTCCGACGCCACCCGGTATTACTATCGGCTCACCGCCCTATTGGTCTGGAAGCGATTAGGGAATGACCGAGAAATGCTGATGAGCAACGCCTGGCAAGCCGAGCGCAAGCTAATCGGACGAGCGCCATGACAAGCGCTCTCGGCACCAGAACGATTTCTATCTCGCTAATTGAAGACTGGCAGAGTATGCATGGGAGGTGTGTCTTCAGTTGATGTGAGGTTTCGTTCGAGCTATGATTGACATGCAGTGCCCCTTCGACGTCAGCAATCGATCGATGCGACCGAAGGGACAGGAGGCTTTAGAGAGCACTGGATGACCATTCGGCACCTTCTGCGGACATGGTAGCGCGGTATAGAGGTAGACGCCTATACTGGCACAAAGTCTATAGGAAATTTTGCAAGAATTTTACTACTAATTTAGTTACTTAAAGATGGTAGTTTATAAAATTAAAGGCTCGCCATATTGGCGGGCCTTTATCTTTTGAGGGTTTGAAATGAACCAGACTGAAGTGGGCGCCGCTGTAAATCTGATCAAGGCCTCCTTAGATAACCGCTCTGATAGAACAATTACAGGAGCTGTTTTTGGTGAGTTGATTCGTAAATTAACGCCTGAACTCGACATTCGTGAGTTATACCCTACAGGCAAAGGCGGCGTTACACGATTTATAGAGGATTACTTCGCAGGATTTCTTACACGCACCGGGAATAAAGGTTCGGATAATTTATATTCCATCAGAGAGTTAGACTCTGAGGCGGACCCATTAATTAACTATGATTATTGGCGCTCCTTTGTTCGCCCAAACTCAAAATCAAAAGTTTTTTTGATTGGCGACCCACTGAAAATCAATGTTTCTCATCAAGGTGATGTGCCAGCCGATGCAACTCTGATCAGAAATATTACTCCACAAGAGCTTTACCAAATTCGCGGTAATTTTGTCGAGACTGAGTCAAAGGGGGGCATGAATCCCAGCTTACCGCCTATGGATATGCCATATCCTGCATGGTCGGAAGCGCTCAAGTCCAGTAATTTCACACTCTATAAGGCCTGGACAGCATTCCGGATTGGCCAGCTTCTTGAAGTGTTCGCGGACAGACTTCGATGCTCAAATGTTCCGGAAGAGCGACGGGAGTTATTGCTGGATATCATGCAGCGGTCTCAGGCTAGTTTGGCATCGACCGCTCGTGTCGCACCTAAAAAGAGGGCGACGACAATACCTGAATCAACGACCAACTCTTCGCACCCGGCCCACCACCTGCACGCTGAAGCGAGCGCCGATGAAGAGTTTAGAAATATTGTCCTCCAAGCGGTGAGCAATATGTCGATTGCTGATCTTCGCGATTTGAAGCTACCGGCTGGGACATTGCTGGACGCGTTCTTTTCTAAATCGAAGAAGTGATGGAGGAGGTGTGTACGGATATTCGCCAGCTTTCTCTCTTCCAAAACTGATCGTAGTCATTTATGCGCGTGACGCGGCTAGTCTCATTTCAAAACTTGCGGACGCCTGCTGCGCTGGGTGGGAACGCCATGTAAGCGTACGCGTGTTGAACGCCCCAAAGGTCAATGTGGAAGAGTATACTGATGAAATCATTGATGAGTTTTTCAATGCTTCGTCTAGTATGATTTTTTATCAGCCTGGGTTGCTTGATAAGGGCTTGCTCGATAGCGAGGAGGTACGTTGTCGGCCCTGTGCGACCACAAAAACTATGTTCCAAGCGATGACACCGGAACTTATGTCTTTAAAAATCCATTGGAAGTCATATGCAGAAAGCCAATGGGAAAAGTCTACGCTTAAATCTGCCAGCCCTGAACAGTGGGTGCAACAATTCGCCGAGCTCGGACATCGCGACATCGGGCGGCATTTGCTTAAGTCACTGCGCGTTGTTACCGATGCTGAGATAAGGGAAGCGTTCAAACCGGCACCCTATGACGATATCGGGGTTCGTATCGCCCATGGTTATATCCATGAGGATGAGCCGGGCAGTAGCTCGATTGCGATCAAGTCTATTCTCGAGCATATGCATCCTCAAGGTGTCATTCCCATTGACCTGTCTAATCCAGACATATTTGTCTTCATGAATGTTGATGTTCTATACATTTATGAGGATGGGCTCTGGAGCGGAGTTGAGGTAGTGAACAGGTTGCAAGCGCTCAGTCAAAATGAAGCGCTCATGCGGTCAAACCTCCAAATTGTCTTCAGGTACTGCGTCACGTGCGATGCAGGTCTTTCCGCTGCAAGGCTGTTTTCAGTGCGTAATTCTGCCGGAAAATTTCAATTTCCTTCGGCGAAACCTGGTTTTCACTTTTCCTTCCTTCAGAACGAGGTTGACACCAGATTCCCTGCGTTGACAGATCGAAGTGATCAATCCATACGGACGGCTATCGATAGCGTGATCGAACCCTATGCTTTCGCGTCTAGTGAGATCTGGGGCCAGGAGAGGGATGCGAGTCTCGGCGTATGCAGTGAAATCGGATCACAGTTGGTGCGGTATTTCCTCGAAAGAAAGGCCGATGGCAGTGAAAGCCGCGAGTCCGTGGTGATACCCCCAGAGAAAATTGCAAGGATGCAGTTGGGGGCCATGAGTTTCGCATCGACTATTGTGTTTGCATCCAGTATTCCTAAACCCGTGCTACCAGTGATGTGGCTAGGCGGTGAGGTGACTCTAAGCAACAGAACCGTGAATTGGCTCCCCCTGTTCTGGGACGCCCGCAGGACTGGCGCTGTGGACCATTGAAGTCAGTCAGCATATCAGTTCGGGCAGTATCAACAGGATGGGAGTGGAGTGACGAGGCTGGTCAAGTGGAGTGCAACTTCACACGGTATTCCAATTGGTATTCCAACCAAAAAACAAACTAAAAATTAATGCTATAAATCAATAGCGTAGTTAGTAGATTCAAATTACCCCGGCGCTCCATGGAGAGAGAAGCGGGAAAATCGTTCCGAGACGTTGATCGGTAACGGTCGCTATTGGCGAAGCAATTCAGCGTCAGATGGCTTGAAGGTCTCGCAGTGCTTCTGGGTGCTGGCTTGCAACCCTTAATAGGGTTTGTGCCGCACCGGCAGGTCGCCGGCGCCCTTGCTCCCAATCCTGCAAGGTACGCAGGCTGACACCTAGAAGCTCAGCAAATGCACTTTGAGATACACCGACTTTAGCCCTGGCCTCAGCCGCAGCCGAAAGCGTCACCTCGGTTGTGCGTGCCGCCTTGCCAGCTTTCATTTGGCGTACCGAAGCCAACAAGTCTTTCTGAAAGTTCTCCATTTCATGATCCATTGCTGATCTCCTCTTTCAATTGATTCAGGAAGGCGGTCGGCAGGTTGTCGAACTTCGCCTTGGCGTAGGCAATCAGCAACCAGATGTGGCCTTCAGGAAGCGCGTTGTAGTAGATAACCCGCGTACCACCACGCTTACCCATCCCGCCACGAGACCAGCGCACCTTGCGCAACCCACCGCAGCCGGGAATCACATCGCCAGCTAACGGGTTTGCAGCCAACCAGGTGATGAACTCCTGACGCTCGTCATCACGCCATATCGATTCAGCGTAACGTTTGAAAATTTCGGTTTCGATGATCGTAGACATTGCCAAAAATATACGGCATGGCCGTATAGCCATGCAAGACGCGCTGGTCGGATGCTTCCACGTTTATCATCCAGGTCACCTTCCTGTGGTTCAGGCACTTAGCACCTAACGCAAGTGCCTTTTTTGTGCCCGAAAGAATGAGTCGCCCCGCCCCTCTCAAACACCAGAAGCAGGTTTCACGGCGATAACCATGATCTCCACCAGCACCTCAGGCCGCGCCAGACGTGCCTGAACAGTGGCCCGTGCCGGAGCACTATCCGCTGGCAACCAGGCGTCCCACACCGAATTCATCAGCGCGAAATCACGATCAATGTCCTTGAGCCATATCTGTGCGCTCAAAAGCTGGCCCTTGTCGCTGCCCGCCAGCGACAACAAGGCTTCTATCTTGGCCAGCACCTGCTGCGTCTGCTCTTCGATGCCAACCTGTAGATCAGTGGGCACCTGGCCGGAGAGGTAAAGCAGATCGCCATGACTGACCACACCGGACATCCGCACGCTGCTCTGAAAACGTTGAATCGTTGCCATCGGGTTTACTCCATGAATTGAGAACGTTAAGACGCTGCGCTGCCGATCAGTCGGACCAAACGCTGGGCACTACCAAATGCCAAGGTCATGCCCAGCGCACCCTGGCCGCTATTGACGTACAGGTTGTCACAACCACTGACGGCCAGAATCGGCCGCCCGGTGGGGGTCGCCGGACGCCAACCGGTCCAGGGCTGACAATCATCGGCGTTCCATCCCGGACCGAACAATGCCTGCGTCGAGGCTTTCAGTTGTTCGATACGCTTAACCGGAATCGACGCATCCAGCCCACACAACTCGACCATCCCCGCGACGCGTAAGCGATCACCGATCCGGGCGAACACTGTTTTACGCCGCATGTCAGTGACGCTGACCGTCGGTGCATTCATCGAATCAGTGATCGGCAACGTAATGCTATATCCCTTGAGCGGGTAGACCGGCATGCGCACACCGAACGCTGATAATAGCCCCGCACTGTAAGCACCAGCCGCCAGCACGATCGCTTGCGCTCCTAAAAGACTTGGGCCTTCGATGGCGTGGTGAATCTCCAACGCGATGATGCGCCCGCGTTCACGTCGGAAAGCGGCAACCTCACTGTCGAACAGAAAACGCACACCCTGCTTGCTCAATAATCTCGCAAGCTCCTGGCAAAGCTTGCGCCCATCGACCGCGCATTCGCTGTCGGTATGGATCGCGCCGTGAAACGCCTTCTTATAGCCCTCAAGTGCAGGCTCGATCGACAAGGCTTCGGCGGGGCTGACGATTTTTTGTTGTTTGGCGCCTTGGGCGGCCTGGAATTTCACCTGATCGCCGGCCTTGCGCAGGCTTTCAGCATCGGGGTAGAGAACCAGTTTTCCGGTACGGGCGAAATCGCACTGCACCTTTTCCTGACTGATGAAGGCGTCCAGCGCCAGCCGACTTTCCTGCGCCAGTTCCAGTAACTCGACAGTGGTCTGGCGCGAAATGGACGTACGGCAGGCCGCGAGAAACTCCACACACCAGCGCCATTGTTCCACGCTCCATTGCGGCGAAAATTTCAGCGGTCCGTTGCGCGCCAACAGCATCTTCGGAATGCCCGGCAATAGAGAGGGATCGGCCAGCGGTTGCACATAGCTGTAACTCAATTGCGCCCCATTGGCAGCACTGGCCCCCATGCCGGCCTCCCCCGCACGATCGATAACGGTGACGTTATGACCGGCCTTGTGTAGAAACCAGGCACTGCTCAAGCCAACGATTCCGGCACCGACGACACAGATATCCATTACGCCACCACTCTGTCCGACAGGTCCCAACCCACAGGTCGCCGTTGGTGCCAATCACTGACTTGCTGGTAGGCATGGGCGATCCGCAGGACCAAGGGTTCGGCGAAAGCACGCCCGACGATCTGCATCGAGACCGGCATACGTTGTTCGTCGAAGCCCGCCGGCAGCGCCACTGAACAGAGATTGAGCAGGTTGGCGAAACGGCCGAGCAAGGCCAGGGGCGTACCGTACTCATCGACCTGATTCAACGGCACACTGCCAATGGCGTTGGTCGGAAACGCACAGGCATCGACATTGGACATGGCTTCGTCCATGGCTTGACGGGCAACACGTCGCTGGTTGTGCAAATGGATATAAGCCGCCGCGTCGATGGCGCGCCCGCTCAGCACCCGACGCTGCACATGAGGATCGAAGCGCAGATCATCGCGCTCGAACAGGCTACCAAGGCTGGCGTAGCCTTCGGCACTCATGAGGCCACCGGCGACGCGCATGCACTGTTCCAGTGAAGTCGGTAGCGGCTGTTCGACCAGATGCATTCCCAGTTCGGCCAATTGCTCAAGCCCCTGGTCATAGGCTGCCAATACGCCAGGCGCGATGTGTACGCGCTCGGTCTGTGGCAGCACCCAGATGCGCAGACCGGCCACCGGAAGATTCAAGCCTGCCGCGGCGCTGAACACTGGCGACTTGGCCGAGACCGGATCCAGCGGGTCCGGCCCCAGCAGCGCGTCAAGCATCCACGCGGCGTCTTCGACGGTGTGGGTAATCGGCCCCACCGAATCCAGCGATGGACACAACTCAATCAAACCGTGACGGCTAATCAACCCACGTGTGGTTTTCAGGCCAACCAGACCACACATACCTGCGGGAATCCGCACCGAGCCGCCGGTGTCGGTGCCCAATGCCGCGCTTGCCAACCCGCCGGCCACGGCCACTGCTGAACCACTGCTGGAACCCCCTGGAGCACGATGCACGTCGGCATCCCATGGGTTCCACGGCGTGCCCATCACGGCATTGGTGCCCCATCCCCCGAAAGCGAATTCAACGGTGTGGGTCTTGCCCATGATGATCGCCCCGGCGCGCTCCAGCCGCTGCACTGCCGTGGCGGTGAGCCGCGAGATACGCGGCTTCTGTGCCAGCGAACCACCGGTTATGGCCTTGCCGTCGATCTCGAACAAATCCTTGATCGCAACCGGAATGCCCTGCAATGGCCCCAGGTTGATACCGGCAGCCCGCTGCCGATCGGCCGCGATGGCGGCACCGAGCGCGCGCTGGGGATAGGCCTCGACATAAGCATTGAGTTGACCGTTGAAGCGCTCGATCCGCTCCAGTTGCGCGCAAACCAGGGACTCGCTCGTGAGCGCTCCGGACTCCAGCGCTTGCTGCAACTGGCCAATGCTGTGGGAAGCGGTTCGATCCTTGATGTTCATGTGTTCAACCTCGAATGGTTTTGCGTCCGCGAGAAAATCGTACTTCCAGTACTCGCGATAACAGAGAAAGAGGGAAAGCGATGACGAAATAGAACAACCCCACCAGCAGGAAAATATGCATCGGCAAAAAGGATTCGGACGCGATGGCCCGGGCCGCCAGCATCAACTCATCGGTGGCGATCAAGGCGCACAGGGAGCTGTCCTTCAGAATCGACACGTAGGCATTGAGCAACGGCGGCAACATGCCGCGAATGGCTTGCGGAAAGATCACGGCGGTGAAGGCTTGCACTGGCGTCAGGCCGGTGGCGATGGCCGCCTCACGTTGGCCGCGATGCAAGGAGTCCAGTCCACCGCGCAGGATTTCCGCGACGTAGGCCGAGCCTTGTAAACCCAAACCGATGGCTCCGGCCCAGTAACCCGATAGCGTCAGCCCGAGACTGGGCAAGGTGAAATACAGCGCCAGCAGCAACGCCAGGAGCGGCACCGCACGCATCCCCTGAATGAAGAACACCGCCAGACGCTTGAGCAATACGCTGGGACTCTTCATCGCCCAGGCCAGTAACGCGCCCAACAGCGCCGCCAGGGCGAAGCCTGTCAGGGACAGCTCGGCGCTGACCCGTGCGCCGAGTAGCAGGCGCGCGATCCAGTCGCTCCAGTATTCCGGGTATTGCTGGAAAAAACTGATCATCGCGCCGCCCCCAGATGACGTTCAAGTCGGATGAATCCCACGCCAATGGGCAGGATCATCGCCGCATAGATGCACATCACCGCCAGATAAATCAGCGAGGTCTGGAACGTGGATGTCACGAGATTGCGTGCCAGGAACATGATTTCCGGCACGGCAATGGCCGAGGCGATGGACGTGTCCTTGATCAGTTGCGTGACATAGTTGGCATAAGCCGGCAACGCAACGCGCAGGGCCTGGGGCAAGAGGATGTAGCGCAGAATTTGCATACGGTGCAAGCCGATGGCCTGCCCGGCTTCATGCTGGCCGACGTGCAGCGATTGCAAGCCAGCTCGGAAAGTATCGGCCAGCACTGCGCTGCCTACCAGGCTCAAACCGACGATGGCCGCCAGCCACGCGGGCAGATTGATTCCCAGATAGGACAGTCCAAAGTAGATCAGAAACAGGTGCGCCAGCGCAGGCACGTTACGCATCCATTCGATGAAACAGGCGATGGCGCCGTGCACCAGTCGCGATCGGCTGAACGTCAGTAAAACCGCCAACACCAGACCGCCCGCGCTGGCCAGCACTAAGGTGCAGAGGGCGATTTCCAGCGCGTTCATTGCGCCTTTCAACAGCAAGGGCAACAGCCCGAGGAAAGCTTCCAGATTCGCCATCAAGCGCTCTCCACAGCCATGCGCCCAAGAAAACTGCGGGTCCGTTCGTGACGAGGATTGTCGATCACTTGCGCCGACGGCCCCTGTTCGACAATGCGTCCGCCGTCCATGAAGATCACCCGATCCGCCACATCGCGGGCAAACCTCACTTCATGGGTGACCATGATCATGCTGCGGCCCTCTTCCGCCAGCTCGCGAATCACGGCCAACACTTCGCCGACCAACTCGGGATCCAACGCCGAGGTCGGTTCGTCGAACAGAATCACTTTCGGTTGCTGGGCCAAAGCCCGGGCGATGGCGACCCGTTGTTGCTGACCACCCGACAATTGCTCGGGATAAGACTCGGCCTTGTGCCGCAGATGGACTTTTTCCAACATCGCGTCGGCCAACTCATACGCCTGCTTGCGCGGCATGCCTTGGGCCTTGATGGGACCGAGCGCGACGTTATCGCGCACGTTCAAGTGCGGCCATAGATAGAACAACTGGAACACCATGGCGATCTCGCGGCGCTGCGCAGCCATCTCCCGGTCACTCATCAGGCGCAAGCGCTTACCGTCCTTGACCTGCCCGATCAGTTCGTCCCCCAGCCAAATCTCGCCACTAGTCGGTTTTTCCAGGTAATTGATGCAACGCAGGCAGGTGGACTTTCCAGATCCGCTTGGGCCTATCAGCGACAGGGTCTCACCGGGCTTCAACTCCAGGCTGATGCCCTTGAGCACTTCCAGATCGCCATAGTTCTTGTGTAATTCGTGCACACGTAGCAACGCGGTGTCAGACAGGCTCGACATCTTGGCTAACCTCTTTTTGTTATAGGCATGGCGATGAGTCGGAGCATCCGCATGAGTCCGCCCCATCGCCGCACACACTTATTTGCAGCCGGGCAGTGTCCAGTCCGCGGGGCGGTCGACGCCCAGGCGCAGGTCCTTGCCTTCGGGCATGAACCAGACATCCTGGGTCAGGCCGTAGCGAGCGCCGATCTTGCGCATCTCACAGTTTTTCCAGAGCGTCTGAATCTGCGCGTTGACCGCCGTCACCAGTTCCGGACTGGCCTTGTTGAAGCCGAACACCACCTGACCCAAGCCAGTCAGCAGTGGGAAATTCGGATCGTTGTCGACGAAGGCGTTGAAATGCAGGTGCCATTGCTCATTGCGGGAAATGGCGTATTGCATGACCGGTGGGTCGCCGATCACCGCATCGATGCGTCCGGCGAGCAGATCGCGAACGGCCGCATCCGACGTGTCGTACAGGGCGACTTGCAGGCCATCGATCTTGCGCATCTCAGGGATGAACGAAAAGCCGGTGATGGTGCCGACTTTCTTGCCTTGCAAATCCTTGAGGCTGTTCCAGTTGGTCTTGTCTGTCTGGGTGATACCGTTCTTGAAGTAGTGAATAGGATCGCTCAAGGTCATGATTTTCGAGCGTTGTTCGGTCCAGCCCATGGTGCCTGCCATGACATCCACTCGCTTGGACTGCACCGATGCAATCGTCCCTGACCACTCCATTAACGCCGGTTTGACTTTAAGGCCCAGTTTTTCGGAAATTTGTTGAAGGATTTCACCGTCATAGCCGACCATCCGACTATCTTGATACCCTGTTCCTGGCATATCACCACTGAAGGCGATGGTCAGGCTGCCCGGCTCTACTGTCTCCAATGCGAACACCGGTGCCGCAACCAGCACGGACACCAGAAAACCGGCACAAATACCGGAAAAACGCTGAACTTTGGACGTCTTCATCGGATGCTCCTCAATAGTTTTTATGGTGGCAGCAGAACGTTTCGCATAGGCCCATCGTAGTGGGACCGGCGGTATAACTTGTTGGATGCTTTGCACGAATGATTGAACATTTGCGACATTCTGGCGGCACAGAGCCTGTGGCATCCCAGGAAAGCCTCGTGGACGGGCTCGATTATGGGCAGGCGCGTCATCCACCCATGCGCCGCGGCACCGCCGAGCTGTCTATTGGCATCATGTTGTGGCCACGCTTCCCCTTGCTGTCGCTGTCAGGGCTGACCGATGCGTTGCGGCATGCCGCCGATACGGGTGATCAAAGCCGCCCCATACGCTGCCAATGGAAAGTACTCGGCACGCCCGGGCAAAGAGTCATTTCCAGTAGCGGACTGGACGTACCGATCGACAGTGAACTCGCTGACCCGGAGCGTTTCGACTACATCGTGGTGATTGGTGGATTGCTCGATTCCATCGAGGCGGTGCCGAAAACCTATCCCGCGTTCCTCCACCAGGCCGCAGCCGCACAGGTGCCGTTGATCGGCCTGTGCACCGGCAGTTTCGTGCTCGCGCGACATGGCCTGATGGAGGGGCGAACGGCGTGTGTCCACGCCTATCATGGCGATGACTGGAAGCACCGGTTTCCCACGTTGCGCTTTGTCATCAACAGAGACTTTCTGATCGACCGGGACCGGATTACCTGCGCTGGCGGTGTTTCAGTTATCGAGTTAGCCCTTCATCTGATCGGCATGCATTGCGGGCCGGATCGGGCCGGCAAGGTTGTGCATCAGATGACGGTGGCAAAGAACACGTCCAACAGTTTCGTCGACCGACGCAAGGCTCTCGGATACGCCAGTTCATCCAATCGTCGGCTGCATGAAGCCGTGATGTTGATGGAAAAACACATGGCCCACCCCCTGGATATCGAGGCCATTGCACATCTGCTCGGCACCAGCAAACGACAATTGGAACGCCTGTTCGTCGCTGAAACCAACAACAGCCCAGCCCAGTTCTACCGCCAGGTCCGACTCAGGTTCGGCAGATGGCTGCTGGTGAGTTCCGATCGCCAGATTGGCGAGATCGCCTTTGAATGTGGCTTCGCGGATGCACCTCATTTTATTCGGCACTTTCAGAGCATGTTTGGCATGTCGCCAGGGAAGTTACGCAAGGCCCTGATGCAACAAGATGGGAAATAACGGCGCAAGTGACGGGACTGTCACCCGAACCGCACTCGCCCAAAGACTCGGAGTAAAAGTTATTGGAGCATAACGCTTCTGTTACGACCCTCAACGCCGCCGCCCCAGCCCCAAAATGCGCCACGCAATTCGCCTGGAGGGCTTCGCATCCAATGCCGCTCATTTGCGTAATGACGGTTGCCAATCGAAAGCATGGCAATTTGCCACCAAAACACGGTAAATTCGCCCTATAAGTGATGTCAGCGAACGTCACTACGACTCAATACAAGGAAGTAGCTATGCCCGCAACCAAGGACTCTCTCCTCAGGCAACCGCCCCTATTGCACCTGTTTCTAGAGTGCCCGCACTGCACCTCTTCACAGACGCTGCTTGAAAAGCGGCATGACCGGGGATAGGGAAAACCTACATGCCCCAACCATTCCGTTTCCAGACTTCACCGTCTACCAGCCCCAACACGACAGAAGCCAACATATTCATCCATGGCTACAGCGCCGGGCATAGCGGCCAGGACCAAAAACTCTTACTCGAGAAAATTCCCGATCAACTCGGCAACTACACCAATATCTTTGCGTTCTGGCCCTCGAATCACTACCTCCACTTCGACAAGTCGTCGCTCTGGGCGCTTGGCACGGCAGGCCTGTCCTCCGGGACAGGAAGCATTGCTGGGCCCTTCGGTTACTGGGGGCTCGCGGGTTCTTTAGCCAAGGATCGGATGAAGAACTTCACTGAAGCCCGCTCACGCGCGGAAAAAATGGGAATGGTGTTACTCGATCAGTTGCAAGAGTACCTGCGCGGCAACCACCCACAGATCGAAACCATCAACCTGATCGGCCACTCGCTTGGCGGCCGGCTGGTCATCAGCAGCCTGAGAAACTTCACGAATAAGCAGCAGCTGGCCATCAACGATGTGCTGCTGATGGCTGCCGCCGCCGAGGTAACAGCCGTCGAAGCGCGCCAGCTGCGTGGCCTGCTTCAGGGGCGACTGATCAATGCCTATTCGAAGACAGACAGGACCCTGCTGTTGAATTGGGGTGAAACCTGCCTGGGACGTAACGAGGTCGAACACTTCGAGAGCATCGAGATGAACGACTTCGGCCACACCGATTACTGGGAGCGGCTACCCGAGGTGCTGGCCGAAACACGCTTCAAAGCGTGCGAGCCCAGCTCGCCAGAGCCTGCACAAGCACCTGCTGACGCATTCATGCCAACCCTGGCGCCCGAACAACCCGCCGAAGAACACGACATGACACTCGAACTGAACAGCCCAAGTGAGGTTTACCAGCGAATCAATGCCGAGCTGGCACTCATCATAGGCGAACTGAGCAATCCGTCGGACGACGAAGCCTTGAACCAGGCAAGAGAAGAGGCGATTCGACGGCTCACCGAGCATCGGACGGCACTGCTCGAGCGGCTCGCTGAACTGGAGCAGAATGCAGAGTGGAATACATTCACCATTGCCTTCTACGGCGAAACCGGCGCTGGCAAATCGACCCTTATCGAGACCTTACGCATCTTGCTCCAAGAGCCCGGCAAAAAGGCCAGCCAGCAGGCGTTCCGCAAGCTACACGACCGGTATGGGCTGAGTGAAGAAAACCTGCAGCAGCTGCAACAGAGCATCAAGCAAGCCGAAGCTCGACTTGGCGAACTGACGCAGCAGTTGAGTGCCACAATGCAACAATACGAACAACCTTACAGGGCCGCCCAGAGCGCCCTCGACCAGGCCAACGCCCGATCCTGCGAATTGATACAACGACTTGGCGGTACGCTCCTGCAACACGAGCAGTCGCACAAAGACGCCCTTGCTGCCGTCACGCGTCTGCACACCCTTCTCGCCGAGCGTAAAAGCACCGCCTCACTCTGGCAGATGCTGTTGAACCTCTTCAGAAAAATGCCAGAGGAGGTCGAGTTGAATGATGCCACCGCCACGCTGACAGCGACCACGACGGCACGCGACAGCACTGCGGTGACCCTGGACGCCGAGCAGCAGAAAGCCTATCAGGAACGCCTTGCTCTGGAGCAGCAACTGGGCGAAATCGCAACAGCGCGTGACCACGCCTGTGCGGCGATTGCCGCCCAACAGACGGAGGCGACTCACCATCAGCGGACGCTCGCCCAGCAGCGCCTGGAAAATGAAAGCCAGCTGGCGCAATTGCTGTCGCAGCTGCAGATTCATGCCGACGGTGAAATCATCGGTGACGGCAGAGCCGACTTCACCCGTAAAACACAGCGCTATGACCTCGAACTGGACGGCCAACCCTTCGCCCTGTTGGATGTACCCGGTATCGAGGGTAAGGAAGGCTTGGTACTCGACGAGATAGAACGTGCCGTCCAGACCGCTCATGCGGTGTTCTATGTCACCAACCAGCCCGCACCACCACAAACGGGCGATGGACAACACCAAGGCACGCTGGAAAAGATCAAGCAGCACCTGGGAGCGCAAACCGAGGTATGGACGATCTTCAACAAGAAGATCACCAGCCCCAAGCACTCACTGGCTGATCGACCGCTGATCTCTGACGACGAAAACATCAGCCTTGCCGGGTTAGACGAGAAAATGAGCGAGCAGCTTGGCAAGCACTATCAGGAGGTGTTCCCGCTGACCGCGCTGCCTGCGTTCCTCGCTTCGACCGACCACTTCGCGCCGGGCTCGCAGAACGCCAAGCGCCGCAGCAAAGTGCTTGCGGACTTCGGTGCCGACGAACTGCTGGAAAAATCCCGCCTGCGCAACTTTCTGCAGTTGCTCGGCGGCCGGTTGCTCCATAACGGCAGGGCCAAGATCATTCGGGCCAACTTCAACAAGGCCAATGAGGCGCTCAACCAGACCACTGAAACGCTCTCAGGCGTTCAGCAGACCCTGGCCGCGCTATCGAACCAGCTCTCCCAGGAAGAGCAAAGCGCCAAGAGTCAGTTGAACAGCAGCTTCCAGGCGCTGAAAAAACGCCTGGAATCCTGCGGCGAAACCTTGATCGACGACTTCGCCAGCAACGTGCGTAACAGCGTCTACGCACGCATTGAGGACGATATCAGCAACGATGCCTTCAAAAATGCCCTAAGCGAACAGCTTGAAACTCAACAGCGACAGCTGGGCCGGCAATTGCCTAAGGCGGTGAACGCAGAGGTCGGCAAATTCCAGAAGGCGGCCGAGGACATTCTCACGCGCTTCGAAAAACATGCCCAAGAGCTGACCGCTAGCTATGGAAAGCTTGGTAGCATCCAATTCAACGAGCATTTCAACCTCAAGATAAAGATCGACAACGGCATCAACGTTGCGGGACTGCTGGGCGGCCTTGTCGGTATCGCCTTGGCGCCATTCACTGGCGGAGCCAGCCTGTGGGTTGCTGGAGCCGCAGCCCTTTCCGTGCTGGTTTCGATCGGCAAAGCGCTGTGGAGCGCGCTCAGCTCGGACTACAAAAAGTCCCAACAACGCCAAGCAACGGAGAAAAACCTGCGCAGCGCCACTGAGCAATTGCGCGACACGCTGCGCGACAGCCTGAAAAGCGCCTTGTGCGAAATGCGGGAGACTATCGACCAACTCGACCTGGCACTTGAAGCGCCTGCCAAACAGGCAACTGACCAGGTGCACACGTTGACTCGTTCGACCAGTCGCCTGAAAAACCTTTCCCGCCAAATCGAAACCGCAGGAAGTCTGTAATGGAAAATACTCTCAAAACATTCAAGGCCCAACAGGCAAGCGCACTGACGCTGCTCGACAGGCTGCAAGACTTTCTCGAACAGGGCGCGCAGGCCGGAGTGCCGCTTGACCCGAATTTGAGCAGCAAGCTGCAGAATGCCATCAACAGCGTATCCGGTGAAAAACTCAAGGTCGCGCTGATTGGCGGCTTCTCGGAAGGTAAGACTTCGATTGCGGCGGCCTGGATGGAGAAGCTGGATAGATCCAGCATGAAAATCAGCCATCAGGAATCCTCCAATGAGGTGAAAGTCTACGAAGTCGACGAAGGCTTCGTGCTGATCGACACCCCTGGGCTGTTCGGCTTCAAGGAGCAGGAAAATGCCGAAACTCAGGCCATCGAGAAGTACAAGGACATCACCAGGAAGTACGTGAGCGAATCTCACCTGGTGCTCTACGTGATGAACTCGACCAACCCTATCAAGGAAAGCCACAAGGACGACCTGACCTGGTTGTTCCGCACGCTGGATCTGCTGCCACGCACTGTTTTCGTTCTCAGTCGCTTCGATGAAGTGGCCGACGTGGAGGACGAGCAGGATTATCAAGCTAACCTGCAGGTCAAGCGCGACAACGTGGCAGGACGGCTTCGCGAACAAATCGGGCTGAGCGACCAGGAAGTAGCCGAATTGTCCATCGTCGCCGTGGCCGCCAACCCCTTCGACATGGGGGTGGAGCACTGGCTGGCCAACCTCGAACAGTTCAAGGCTCTGTCGCATATCGCCACGCTGCAGACCGCCACCACAGGAAAGATCCAGCAGAACGGTGGCAGCGCCGCTCTGGCCAACGAAATGCGCACCAGCGTAATCCGCGACGTGCTCAGCAACCAACTGCCCATTGCCATCGAGAACGATCAGAAGGTTTCCCTGGAGGTCGGCAAACTCGATGAGCTCAACGTTCGCCTGGGCAAACAGCTCGCAGTGACCGGGCAGCAAATCGAAGATGCACGCATCAGCCTGCGCGAATTCGCCACACGCTACTTCTCCGACCTGATCCTGCAAGCCAAGGGTTCCAGCCTGGAAACCTTTGCGGACTTCTTCGAACGAGAGGTCGGCGCTGAAGGCATTATCGTGTCCACCCGCCTGCAGAATGAGTTTAGCCGCCAGACTCAGTCGATCACGCTTGAGGTCGAAAAGATGCAGGTTGGCTTCGATAGCGAGGTCAACCACTTCAACATCACCGTCAAAGCCCTGGGCAAGCAAGGCATCAACCACCTGCTCAAAGGCAACCTGATCAACAACACCACGGTACTGGCCGCACGCGATGGCCTCACTACGATTGCCAAGACGGTGGGCATGGATATCGGGAAATACCTGAAGTTCCAACCGTGGGGTGCCGTGAAGTTCGCCAAAGGCGCCAACGGGGCACTAGCCATCCTCGGCGTGGCGCTCGAAGCCTGGGACAGCTGGGAGCAATACAAGCGCGAAGAGGCATTCAAAAAGGCCATCGCGGCAATGGTCGACAACTTCGAACAGCAGCGTCAGGACTTTCTCGCCCTGGTGAACTCCGCGCGCTTCAAGGAGGAGTTCTTCCCCGACTACCTGCTGCTCAACACACGTCGACAAGAACTGCAAAGCAACCTGGATGACAGCCGTGTACGTCAGCAGCGCTTCCAGGCATGGCGCGTTGAAGCTGAAACCATCGACGCTGAATTCAGAAGATTGAACTGACCCCGTCAGGCGCCCGCAGCGTGATGCAGCGGGCGCCTGGACCCGAGCTAATCCACCACCGAATATCAGGTGTCCGTGTCCTCAAAACCATGGTTATTTCTTCACTGTCAATCCACACATATCAGAGCAATGCAGGACTGGAAAAACGCATCACGCTGAGCAGCCCCAGGCGCGATGCGTGATTGACGGCGCTTGTCACCGCCTTGAGGGACGCCAGCAAACTACTGCCGTCGCGCGCGGCGCCAAATAGCAGCCGGTTATTCACGCGAATCTCGACATAGGCAAGTGCTTCGGCCTGAGCCCCATCGCGAGCAGCGTGCTCATGATAATCGGCGATATCGAAGTGAATGCCACGCTGGGCAAATGCATCGACCAGCGCCGCCAGCGGACCGTTGCCCTCACCGCTGAGGTCGAACTTGGTGCCCCCCATGTCGAGCACGCCCTCCAGGTAAGTCACAGCGCCTTCACTGACCAATTTAGGCTGCAACAATGTGTAGGGATTGCCCTCCTCCAGATAGTGCCGGGTAAAGCACGCAAGGATCATCTCGCTACTGATCTCCTGGCCCGATCCATCCGCCTCTTGCTGGACCAGGTTGCTGAACTCCATCTGCAACCGGCGCGGCATCACGACCCCATGCTGTTCAAGCAGATAGGCCACGCCGCCTTTGCCCGATTGGCTATTGACGCGGATGACCGCCTCATAACTGCGCCCCATATCCGCCGGATCAATAGGCAGATAAGGCACTTCCCAGAAGCCATCGGGATTGGCCTGGCGCACTGCAAACCCTTTCTTGATCGCGTCCTGATGGGACCCTGAAAAGGCCGTGAACACCAGCTCGCCCGCGTAAGGATGGCGAGGATGCGTGGGCAGCTGATTACAGTATTCCACCTCGCGCTGGACGTGGATGATGTCCGAGAAATCCAGCTGCGGATCGATACCGCTGGTGTAGAGATTCATGGCCAGGGTGAGGATATCGACATTGCCGGTTCGCTCGCCGTTACCGAACAGCGTGCCCTCGACCCGTTCGGCACCGGCCAGGCAGGCCTGCTCGGCGGTGGAAACCCCGGTGCCCCGGTCATTGTGCGGATGGACGCTGATGATCACGCTGTCACGACGGCTGAAATGCCGGCAAAACCATTCGATCTGATCGGCGAAGACATTGGCCGTGGAGACTTCGACGGTAGTCGGCAGGTTCAGGATCATCTTGTTGGAAGGCGTTGGTGCAAAGACATCCGTCACCGCCTCGCAGACTTGCAATGCAAAATCCAACTCGGTGAAACAAAAGGTCTCGGGGGAATACTGGAACGTCCACTGCGTCTCGGGATTGTTGTCCATGTGCTGTTTGATTTCGCGAGTGGCCTGGGTGGCAATCTCCATGCACCCGGCGCGGTCAACACCGAATACCACGTCTCGAAACACCGGTGCGGTCGCGTTGTACACATGCACGATAGCGCGGGGAACGCCCTTCAATGCCTCAAACGTGCGCTCGATGAGATGGCTGCGGGCTTGCGTCATGACCTGAATCGTCACGTCATCGGGAATCGCACCCGTTTCGATAAGTTCGCGCACGTAATCGAAATCGGTCTGCGAAGCGGCTGGAAAACCTACTTCGATTTCCTTGAAACCAACCTTGACCAACAGGTCGAAGAAACGACGCTTGCGTTCGGCATTCATCGGCTCGATCAAGGCCTGATTGCCATCGCGCATATCGACGCTGCACCAGCTAGGCGCAACGGACTGGACCTGGCCGGGCCATGTGCGGTCCGGCAGATCCACTGTGGTGAAATGTCGATATTTGCTGGAAGGATCCTTCAGCATCATGGCGTTTATCCTTTTTGATACGTCCATAGGTGGGCAGGCTCGGCATCTGACGCCACCGAACATTGGATCCAATAATAAACGAACACAACTTGATACAAATTGCGTTTCCCCGTCAACAACCTGAGAAAATCCATAGAAACAACCAATAAAATTTAATATTTTGGTTATTTATGCTCAGACGCTAAGAGTTTGAACAATTTCAGCTCTTGCAGAATAGAGGTAATCCAGCCCTCCCCTAATGCGACGAAACATAAACAGACGGCGCAACAGGCGCAGGCAACGCATAAGTCGCCTTCATCCATTCAATCTCCGCCTGAGGCGTTCGCCCGAACATCCGCTTGAACTCGCGGCTGAATTGCGAGGCGCTTTCGTAGCCCACATTGAACGCGGCCGTCGAGGCACTCATGGCGTTGCGCAGCATCAATAATCGCGCCTGGTGCAGGCGTGTCGATTTCAAGTACTGCATGGGCGTGGAGTCCGTCACGCTTCGAAAGTGCAGGTGAAAGTTGGGAATGCTCATGCTGGCTTCGTGAGCGAGCGTTTCGACGTCCAGATGCTCGTGGTAGCAGCTGTGGATCTTGCGGATCGCCCGGGTGATCTTGCCGAAGTGCCCCTGGCGACTGAGCGCGGCGCGCATCGAGCCGCCCTGCTCGCCGGTCAGGATCCGGTAGTAGATTTCCCGTACCAGCGACGGCCCCAGTATTTGCGCTTCACCCGGGCGACTCATGGCTTCCAGCAGACGCAGCGTCGAGTTGCGCAGCAAATCGTCCATGGGCGAGGCGTACATGCCTTTGGGTTGGGCATCACTGGGGCCGAGGGTCTCGTCGACTTGCAGCATCAACTCGCTGGCCAGCTGTAAGTCGAGGCGCATGTAGACCGCCAGCATGGGCTCAGCTTCGGTGGCGTCGGTCTCCATGGTGAATGGAACAGGGACAGACACCACCAGATAGTGCTGGGCGTCATACACGTAGACGTCCTCCCCCAGATAACCGCGCTTGCGCCCCTGGCACAGGATCACGATACCGGGCTCATACAACACCGGCGTGCGCGTCAGCGGCCGGTTCGAACGCAGAAAACGGATGTCCTCCAGCGCGCTGAGGTTGTAGCCCTCGACCGGCGCAAGCTGTTCCATCAACTGCACCATGCGCGAGGTGTTTGAGGCCTGAGTCATTGATGCCCCTTTGCTGGCCGCTCAACCGTCGGTCGAACGGGTCAGCGCTTCCCATCGATCGATCTCACTGGCCGCACGACTGAGTTTGTCGCGCACCAGGCTCAGTGCATCGCTGCCCAACAGCAAGTGCGCGGGTGGCGTCGGGCTGGCAATGATCTGCAGCATCGCTTGCGCCGCTTTCCGAGGGTCGCCCAGTTGCTTACCGCTTTTCTCCACGCGCGCTTTACGTATCGGATCGAAACTGGCGTCGTAGTCGGCAATGCTCCGCGCCGTGCGCTGCATCGAACGCCCCGCCCAGTCGGTGCGAAACGAGCCCGGCGCGACCGCGGTCACGAAGATGTTGAACGGTAGCAGCTCCTTGCTCAGCGTATCGGAGAGGCCTTCGAGGGCAAACTTGCTCGCGCAGTAATAGGAAATGCCCGGCATCGTAATCGTGCCGCCCATGGAGGTGATATTGAGAATATGACCGGCACGGCGCTGGCGAAAATACGGCACGAAGGCCTTGGTCACCGCCACCGCGCCAAACACATTGACGTCGAACTGGCGACGCATCTCCTCCAGCGGCGATTCTTCGAAGATGCCTTCATGACCGTAGCCGGCATTGTTGACCAGCACATCGACCGGGCCGTGAGCGGCTTCGATCTCCGCTACTGCGCTATCGATTCGGTCGAACTCGGTGACATCCAGAATCACGCCATGGGCACGTTCCGTGGAGAGCGCTTCGAAGGCCTGCAACGCCGCCTCACTGCGTACGGTGCCGATGACACGGTGGCCCGCTGCAAGCGCCTCTTGCGCCAGGGCGTTGCCCAAGCCGCTGCTCACGCCGGTGATGAAGAGGGTTTTTCTGTCGTGCATGGTGAACTCCAATGGATAAACAGGAGGCCATGGTAACGATCGAAAAATGGCCCACCTATGCCGGTTTGCCTTGGGGCATTGCCTATTCCTATCAGCGCGTCAGATTCCCGGACCGGTCACGTGGGCTGGCAACCTGGCCAAACGATCCCAACCGTTTGCATCGATCCCGGCGCAGTTGGGCAACCACAGTGTTTGCAGCGGCAGTTGCTCCAACACAGGCACCACGGCCGACGTGATCCGCGATTCCCCTGGATCAGCCCCAAGCGTCAGGTCCCGCAGCGGCATACCTGCGAGATGGGCCACCCCGGCGTCAGTCAGCCAAGGGCTGTCATACAAACCCAGGCGCTGCAGGGGCAGGTCCCGCAAACACGCCAGGTCGGCATCGCGCAGGTTCAGGCCACTTATTTCAAGTTGCTCCAATGGCAATCCCAACTCGACGAGTTTGCGCAAGACCTTACCGTCGACGTCCTGGCAAAAACTCAGATTGAGCCGCTTCAGCGGCAGGCCAGCGAGTTGTTCCAGCTCCTTCCACGTGATGTCGTTCAAGGACAGGTCCAGGGACTCCAACTCCAACCCGCGCAGATCACTCAACGTACTGGCGCAGACGCCCTGCACATCGGAGAGTCCCAATCGCTTGAGCGGAAACTCGTGCAGCACGTCGAGCCGTTCGATCACTTGGCGTAGACACTTGAGGTCCAGCTCCATGAGCGGCATTCCCTCCAGCACTTCAAGATCGTCTTCGCAGATGAACGCAGAGTGCAGCGAAAGCTTTTCCAGGGGCAGCCCCCGAATCGCCTGCAACACGCTCTCGCTTGCATAACAGTCATCCAGACTCAACGAGCGCAACCCCGTCAGGTCGCCAAGCCAGGACGGATCGTCGAGGATCGCGCCGCTGCCACTGAGGGACAACTGTTCAAGGGGATGACTTGCCAGGTGCACCATGCCACGGGACGTCAGCTCGCCCACGCGTTGCAACGTCAGGGAGCGCAGCTTGAGGCGTGACAGTGCACGAAGGCCGTCGTCGGTCATCTCATCGCAACGGTTCAACGACAATTCCTGCAACGGGCTGTCGCTCAGTTGACGGAGGAAACTGTCGTCGAAGTCTTCGCCGTAGGTTTGCAATTTCAGCCGGCGCAAGCGTGCGGGCGACGGGAGGCAATTGGCGTTATCGTCGCGGGAAAAATTACTGACTTCCAAGGTTTCGAGGGCATTGGCGGGCAAACGTCGCCACATCTGCGGGCCGCAGATAAACCTCGGGCTGTTGAGCACCAGCGTGCGCAAGGGCAGCCCGGCCAAGGCGTCACACCACTGCGGCTCAGCGTTGTTCAACTCCAGACGGTCGACCGGCAGGCCACGCAATTGCGACAGCAATGGACCGGGGCGATTTGTATGGGCTGTGGTGTTCAGTTGAACCATCAGCAGGTTGGCAGCCGGATCGCACAGGCCTGCCGCGATGCGTAAACCTTCCAGTGATGCCTCACCGGTATCGAGCAGATCGCGATAGAGCGAAGCACGCATGGTGGTGTCATCGGGGTTGGTGGCGAGTTGGGCGATTAGAGCGTTGCGGTTGGAGGTGGGCACGATCTAGGAGTCTGCGAAAGGGATTGAAGGGGAATATGAGCGTTAGGGAAGCATAAAAAGGAGTCTTGCTGAAGAGGCTGTCAGGGCTGGGTAGCGCCATATGCTTTCACCCTGTGGCGAGGGAGCTTGCTCCCGCTGGGCTGCGAAGCGGCTCCACGATTTTGCGGTCGCTGCGCAACCGAGCGGGAGCAAGCTCCCTCGCCACGGTCACCTCTCTAGCCATGACGATGTGCCTAATGGACGGCTGGTTTCGACCTTGTTGATAGCCACAAAGCGATGTAGGGAAATACCGCCGCAGAAAGGCCAAAGCTCCTACGTGAAGCTCGGAAAGCAGTGTCTTGTGGCGCTTGAGCGGGGCGGCCTATAGTTCCTCGTCGCCCCAATGGCGACTCGGGTTTGGCGACTCGACAACGAGGTAGCTCCTTTCAACTGAATGAGGTCCTACCGATGAACCGATACATGCCCATCACCGGCATCGACTGCATCCCCGCTACCCTGCTGATCGACACCCAAGCCCCGCTTGACGTTCTCTTCGAAACCGCCGACTACCGCATCCGCACCGTGACTCAACTGCTGGAAAACATCGCGTTCCGCTCGGAGATCAGTTCCGACACGCTGGTGCTTTCCGACTTCTGCAAAATGCTAACGATCGCGCTGCGCGACGGGTGTGATGTGATGGATGTGATTGGCAGGCGATTGCGGGCGCAGGCGGCGGAGTAAGTGAAGACGGGCGACTATGGCCATAACGTAGCCCCCACCGTCGGAAGCAACTACATCCATCTGCTGCGATGAGCTGTGGCGCAGTTCGTCAAGAACTGCGCCACATTTTCAATCCAAAATGGCGCGATTCCGAGAACTGCGCCATAATCGCGCCAAATTTTCTCTAACAGCGCCAACATAACCATGACTTCGACCACCGACATACTGAACAGTATCCTGGCATCCAGGAGCGGGGCGAGCCTCTCAGAGCTTTTGACCAAGCACCCGGAAATCGCCCGGCGAACGGCGCAGCGCATCCTTGCAAATCTGGTCGAAAGCAGCCAAATCACTGCACAGGGAGAAGGCAGGGCACGACGTTATTTCGCAATAGAACACCAGGCCGAAACCCACGCCCTGAATACTGACACCGATGCCTTCCCTGCCTTCATTCCATTATCTGCAGACAGCCGGGACATACTCGCCTATATCAACCAGCCCACAGAAGCGCGCAAGCCGGTGGGCTACCAACGTGACTTTCTGGACGCCTATCGTCCTAACGAGACAGGGTACTTACCTGAGTCGTTGCGGCGCCAATTGCACAGGATGGGCAAAACCGCAGATGCGACGGAGCCAGCAGGCACTTACAGCCGGGCGGTCCTGAATCGCTTGTTGATTGATCTGTCGTGGGCATCAAGCCATCTGGAAGGGAACACCTACTCACGGCTCGACACACGACAACTCATCGAGCAAGGTAAGGCAGCACAGGGCAAGGCCGCTATAGAAACGCAGATGATCTTGAACCATAAGACAGCTATCGAGCTTTTGGTCGAGAACATCGAGAGTGCCGAGTTCAACCGCTACACATTGATGAACCTGCATAGCGCCTTGGCCGAAAACCTGCTGCCCAACCCAGCAGACGAGGGCCGAATTCGCCAGCACGCCGTCGACATCGGGAAAAGTACCTATCGCCCGCTCTCAACGCCACAGCAAATTGAAGATGCACTGGACGTCCTGCTTGGCAAAGCCAATCAGATCGCTGATCCGTTCGAGCAGTCTTTCTTCATGATGGTGCACCTGCCCTATTTGCAGCCTTTTGCCGACATCAATAAACGCACCTCCCGACTGGCAGCGAATCTCCCTTTGTTCCGGGCCAACCTTTGTCCGCTGACCTTTCTGGATGTACCGGAGCAGGCCTACAGCCAAGCCACATTGGGCGTGTACGAAATGACCCGTGTAGAGCTGCTTCGCGACCTGTATATCTGGGCCTACGAACGCTCAACACAGGAATATCTGGCAATCAAGCAAGACCTTGCGGAGCCGGACCCTTTACGCCTGGCATGGCGAGACCTCATCAAGAAGACCATTCGGGAAATCGTCACTCACCCAGAGCTTGACCCGTTGTTCTGTATTCAACGCTCGGTAGCGGAATATGTTTCGGAAAGAGAGCAGCCGGAGGTGCAAGCACTGATCGTCGAAGAACTCCGTCGACTGCACGAAGGGGTGCTCGCACGCTACGGGTTACGACCATCGGAGTTCATGTCCTGGAAGTCGCTCCATGGCCACTGATGGATGATCACTGAGGTGATGTTTGCCCTCTGCATCGCCGCGCTGAACGCCACCATCGGTGTACTCATCAAAGTGTTGATGAGCACGTTCACGATAGACAAGCTGACGGCCCTTGGGCCAGTCACCTATCCAGCCACACGGCCATCCACCTCTTAAATAGATGGAAAATATTTCCTTTTTCAGATGGAGCATGAGTTTTGTACAAGAAATTTACAGGGATCGTTTTTCTGCTATTGAGCGGCTGCTCACTGCATCCGTATACGAAGGACGAGCTGCTGAACACTGGCGTAACCAGCCCCGAGTACTGCCTGACGCAAGAGCGGGCGGTGGTCGAAGAGCGGGTGCAAGGCTACCTGAACCACTGCTTTCACCCGCAAGTGACCGAGCTCACAACGGGTGGGAGACTCGTCAATACCATCCAATTGAAAGTCGACAGCAATGCCGACAGAAGCGACATGGTGCTATGGGCGCCGACAATCTACGGCAGCCAGTTCTATATGAACGTGATCGTCTCGGAAAAGAACCCCGCCTGCAAAACCACCATGACTGCCGTGGCCTCAGGCTGGGCCTTTGAGCGAAACTTTCCGAAGATTCTGGAAAGCGCGAAGGGGGAAGACCCGTGGTGCCCGCTGTAACCACAAAAGAAAGGGATAGCAAAATAAAACTGCGTCATGGGCGAGCGATCAACAATCCGGCTTCTGTGGCGAGGGAGCTTGCTCCCGCTGGGCTGCGAAGCAGCCCTCGCTATTCATCGCCAACGGCTACGCCAACCGACAGAGAGCAAACGCCCTTTACACGATAATATTATTGGACCGCCTGCCCGGCTGATTCAGAAGGCGTCGTTGTGACCGCCGGCTCTATAACTTTCGCGGAACGCCCTGTCTCGACATCACGAACTTCGTAATACCACCATTTCATCGAAGAAACGCCATAAAGCCCATAGGTACGGCCACCGACCAAATCCACGGTCATTTCAATTGGACGTGAGTATCCGGTTCCAATAGCGTACTTAACGGAAAGTTTATGCCTTCCTGCGCCGAGTCGATACTCGGTTTGGCGGGCTAGCCAATATAGCGACGTATCGTCATCGATCTCGTCTATCGACAGATGCTTGTCGAACTGCCGAATTGTCGCGACTTCGCCCCAGGGTTTTCCTTCTGCGCTTTTATGTTCGTAATGAATGCAGCCCGTCAGTGTGAAGCAGAATAAAGTCATCACTACAAAGCGTAAAACAACATCGTGTCGCATCAATGGCCCTTCAAGGTTCGAATTAGCAGTATAGATTTCTGCGTCTATTATTATTCAACAACGCACATCCACCCTAACAAGAGAGACCTCACCATCCGAGTACTGCATTACACCCTCTATAACTTCCAGACACTCATCGAATTCAACAACACTAAGCCCGCACTCGCCAAAATCAAAGTACACTCCAACACAACCTTCATCCACCCCCTCAAGCCTGTATTCGTATACGGCTAAAACCTCTCACCCTAGAAACTTATCCAAACCATTTAACGACCTAATCGGATACGCAAACTCGTCGTCAATCTCTGTCAGACCACGCAAATCCGGGCTTGATGCTAGCAACGTAAACTCTGATACACCTTCACCAACCGTTAGCGATACCCATCCTGAGATTGACATATTAAAAAATAACACCAAGACCTCACACACCAGATCCCCTCCAATATAAAATGAGCGAAACCTGATCTCACGCAAAGACTCATTAATCAACATAAAACCCCCACCTCAAAACTTTGATGACTTCTCAGGAATCAATGTATCGAATTCATACTTGCCATTTGGCAACACTCTCAAACTCACAGTGCTATTGATTTTCGAGCCATATACATGAACAAGATCATAATTTCCTCGAACAACTGAGCCAGGGATTACTGGGCTCACAGACGTAACATTATTTAAAGTTTCTTTTACCGTTGCCTTAGCTTGCTCTACACCGTCCTTACTCTTTTCATACGGCAAGCGACCTTTACCAATCTTTGTTCCCAGCTTTGTGTTGAGATTAGCCGATTGTGATGCAAAGAAGTCATCTACTTCGCCAAAACCTGGAACCTTCTCTGTCCCTTTTGAGCCAACAGTTCAATCACAAAATAATTGAGTCCAAAATAAACTGTAGTTTCACAGGATCCGCAGCATTCCCAAAATAATATTCATTCCCTCCATCACCGACCAGTTCAGGGGGTGTCGACTTCCAATATAGCACGAAATATTTTTCGTCCAACAAATCCTCTAGTGCGCCTGCATCATCATATGTTGAAACTCTAATGAACGGCCCATACTCCGAATGAATAGACACCATCACTCTCTCTCCGATTTTCGAATCAATCATAGCCCACCTACCACTTAATGCTGTTAAACCAGTCCAGCTCCTGCTGAGTAGGAGCTCGTTTGATGCCTTTATTATCTAGAGCGTCTTCATATCTAATCGGACGTGTTGCTCCAGGTACATAAGGGTTGGCTTCTGTTTCTTTAACTCGAGTACTAGCCATATCGAATTCCGTACCATCTTTATAGGTTATTTTTACTCCCGGCTCACCAGCCTCACCACCCAGTCGAGTGGTGTTCTTTGTTGTTCTGGTAGTAATCGTTCCAATTTCTTTTGCACCCCCTCCTACAGAAAAAGGGGACTACAGAAAAGGGGACGGATTTGAATGGCACTTACTTAACGGCTAACTAGCTGATACGGCTGCAAAAAATTAAAAAAGGCTGGCCTTGGTCTACGGTGATAGTTGCGAACACACACCGATCAAGCAAGGACACAGCCCGAGTGAATCGTAGACGCCAAATCGTCCGACATCAACAGCACCGTATGCGCCAGCACGCCACGAACAGCAATGCCCATGCTTTCTTCAAGCTGCTCACCGATCCAGAGCTATTGCGGGGTATCGAGTCGTCGATACCCAAGCATCGTCAGCGGCTATTCCCGCCGACCGAAACACTGTCCATGTTTTTGTCCCAGGCGATGAGCGCCGATCGCTCCTGTCAGAATGCCGTGAATGATTTGTCTATCAAACGCTCCTGCGAAGGATTGAAACCCAACAGCGTTCATACCGGTGCTTACTGCAAAGCCAGAACGCGGTTGCCGGTGGAGATGGTTTCAACCTTGTTGCGCTCCACGGGGTCATCGATGAGCAACCGGGCTCCGTCAGCATGGCGTTGGATGGGGCGACCAGTGCGCCTCGTCGATGGCACTACGGTCACCCTGCCGGATACGCCGGCGAACCAAGAGGCCTATCCGCAATCTCGTAGGCAGAAGGCCGGACTGGGCTTTCCCATCTGCCGGTTGGTGGGAATCGTTTGCCTCGCCAGCGGCGCTGTTTTGGATGCCTCGTTGGGACGTTTTCGTGGTAAAGGCGGTGATGAGCAGACGCTGCTCAGAACCATGCTCGATACCTTGGAACGAGGTGACATTGTGCTGGGCGATGCCTACTACGCAACCTACTTTTTGTTGTGTGAATTGCAACATCGAGGCGTGGACGGGGTGTTCGAACAATACGGCGCTCGACGGCGTAGCACGGACTTTCAGTTGGGAAAGTCCTTGGGGTCGGAAGATCATTTGGTTGAGTTGAAAAAGCCCAAGGCAAAGCCGTCCTGGATGAGTCAGGCCTATTACGACGAGGCACCTGAAACGCTGACAGTACGTGAGTTGAAGGCCGGTGGAAAAACCCTGGTCACCACTTTGAATTGTGCACAGCAGGTGCCAAAAGCTGCCCTCAAATCACTGTTCAAGGACCGATGGCATGTGGAGTTGGATCTGCGCAACCTCAAGACTACGCTGGGGCTTGAAGCTCTGAGCTGCAAGACACCGAGCATGGCCGTCAAAGAGTTGTGGATCTACTTGCTGGCCCACAACCTGATACGGAGGCTCATGGCGCAATCAGCTCTGCTAGCCGACTGTCTGCCTCGCGAACTGAGCTTCAAGCATAGCCTTCAGCTGTGCCTAGCGTTGAGGCAGTACGGGGCTCAGGAGCAAGAGGATCGGCTGCTGAATCTGCTTGCGCTGATTGCCCTGAAACGGGTCGGAAAGCGTCCTGGCAGGATTGAGCCGCGCGCGATAAAACGAAGACCCAAGCCTTACCCCATGTTGATGAAAACACGTCGATCAGCAAGGACTGAGGTCAGGAAGAATGGACACCCGAAGAAGGTTAAGTAAGTGCCATTCAAATCTGTCCCCTTTTTGTGCCCCTCTGCATTTCACAAAATAAATCTGCCCCCTTTTTTGTCCCCTTTTTTTATAAAATAAATCTGTCCCCTTTCGATCGTCCCCTTTCGATCCTCTGTACCTGCAACAAAATTACTCCTGCCCTGTTTCAATATCTTCGACCCACACAGCTATCCGAGGTAGCGCCACTCCACACTTCGGGCAATTACAGCGAGGAAGCGATAATGCCTTATAAGCAACTCCCAACTCACCATCAACTCCGAAATATAAAGTTGGATCTGAGGGATTAGCAACTTTCCCAACCCAATTACATTGATCGCAAGCCACCCGTTCAATGAGCACTCGCTGCCATCGTTCACCCATACGATATAAATGTAATGGCACCCAAGGTTTCAACGATTTAGTTAAATGCAGCCCCAAACAGAATTCACCGTCGCGCCCAGATACAAAATCAAGCATATTGCGCACAATAATTTCAAGATTGCCATTGAAGATAGTTCCATCTTTATATTTGCCTATTTTCAAGATCTCCTCCCATTCACTGACACTGGGAGCAATTACAAGCTGACCATCAACCACCAACTCTGTATATTCTTTCACATAGACCTCTTCAGAAATTTATTTTCCAGTTGGAGCTATTGGTTTCAGAAGATCAGAGCCATGCTTTAGCAAAAATTCGCTCTCTCCAGCACCTGACAAACTCTGCTCAATCAGCCACGAACGGGGTACATATCCACTATAAACCTCACCAGTGCCAGCAAAAAATTTGGCCATTTCAGGGTTAGTCGTAACCGAGATAAGAGTTCTCTCCAGATTAAACGACGCTGGCAGTTCCAGCCCAAAAGCACCGTGAGCTTGAGCATACTGATTTTCAGTCCCCCAAATTTTTAACCACTCTTGATGTGACGCCTTTGACGATGCATAAGCGCCCTCAATGGAGCCAGTTTCATAATACGCTCGCAACGCGGCATCACTGAGGAGATGTCCTGACTCTTTGTAGACGAAATTTTCCGCCCCTTTCTCAGCACCTCGATACACGAGAACCAGATCTTGGCTAAGGCCACCAATCCGCCCCGCCGGAATCAACAGAAGCGAATCTTCCGCAGCCTGCTTCCCTAGCAGCTCGTCATAGGCTGTCGATCCTCCTTGCAAGCCGGCGAGATAGCCAAGTAGCTTTGTCTGATTACTTTTTTCTCGTGAACTGTCCCAATCAGCCCCAGCCAAAAACCCAAGCGTTTCATTTGCAACTTGAGAGCTGGTTCCGGGGAAGTCGTTCCAAAGCCCGCTCCCGAGCACGAGTAGACCTTTTCCAGCGTCGTAGAAGCCTGCCCCAAATCCGGCGCCAAAGGCAATCAAACTCGAGCCGACCTGACCCCAGGTCGGTCCGCCAACACGTAAGTTTTTATCATAGTACCTAGTTTGCGCATCGACATCTAAGTTCGGATATCCAAACAGGCTCCCATTAACTAGATATTCGCCATTCTCCAAGGGATCATTGAATGAGCCAGGATGATTATTACGATAATTCTGAAGCAGCTCCTTTGTTTCATCAGCCGCATATGAAAAAGGGGACGGATTTATTTAATAACTGAGCAAGCAAATAAATCCGCCCCCTTTTTTCCACATGAATTACTACTACTTAGGTATATAGATACAGAATTAGCAACGAAAACAAATGAAAATATTATGGAGGACCACATCCTCATATAAACGCATCTCAAATCTTAAGTCAGAAACTGAAACGGTCCTCAAATACTGTCTGCCCCCCTATTCTGACGACACATTGCCGTGCCACCTCGACGGGTACTACCTTGCCTAAAACAGGCATCATGGCCTTGTAGAACACCTTGTCACAGGCTTCATCTTTACTAAACGGTTGGGCTCTGCCCTCAGCGTCCGCAGTAATGTGGCAGCCCGCTACTAAATCAGCTGGCAGGTCTTTAAAGGCGACAGGCTTTTGAGTAGTGCCCGCCTGCGCCTCGATCATTTCATTGCAACCACCGGTTACGGCCCCTTCCTTAACGGTTTTTACGAAAGCAACGCGCTCGTAATCGGTACCGCTGAAAACAGTCTGGTCGTTGACGCTAACGCGATACTGCGAAGGCTGGAGCATGATGGACTTGATGCAAAACTGTGTTGTGACCGGCTGATTATTCACCGAGGCCGTTGCCGACTTGCAGCCCGGGACAGCGTTGGCGAAGCCACCGCTTTGCGCGCTATCTACGACAGGAATACGCTCCTGAGGCTGCGTGATGTCATAGGCATGCAGTTCACAGCCTCCACCCACAAACTGGAGTTCCGCCAGATAAACCTTACCCTTCTCCGGTGTGAAAATGGTGCTGATCGGACCGCAACGATAGCCGCGGTTGATACTTTCGCCAGTGGCGTAACCCGATACCTCGAATGGCTGATCGGGATCAGCTTGCACTTCCAACTGAGGGAAATGCTTCAAGGTCGCGCTGTGGGCCGTTTCGTTGAGTTTGGCAATCCAGCCGAACACTTTGCCGCGACCGGAATCCACCACTGTCCCCTGCACATCCATACGCTGGTCTGGGTCCGTCGCTCGCCTGATTGCAAATTCCACAGGGACGACATTGCCCGTCGCTCTCATGATCACCTTGGCGTGCTGCGCATCGACGACAACCTTTTTCTGCTGGAATTGGATACCGTCGCGAAGCAGGTTAGGAGAAGAGTCCCGGACGTTGGATTTGCAGCCGGATAACGTCAGAATCAAGCCAAAAATTAGCAGCGTTGTTTTCTTCATGAATGCTCCAAGCGCATCATTGACGCTTAAAAAAGAAAAATGAAAAAAGGGGACAGATTTATTTAAGTACTTAGCAAAAAAATAAATCTGTCCCCTTTTTTTTGTCGCTTTTGCACCTTAGAACATCAACCTAGCAAGATATCCTGCGTATCTACGGTCTCCACGGAACCGTTAGTAATTAGAACACCCAGGCCAAGCTGAGGGTCGAAGGTCGCGTCAAAAATAAAACCAATTTGACGCGATCCTGCATCAAAAGGAGACATCACCTTAATACACCTCAGAGAAACCAAATCCTGCATATCATCAATCGCATTGACCTTGGGTGCTTTTATTTCAGCCTCATCAGCATCAAAGCTCTCTCGGTATTCATCAACCCTACAAAGGTAATAGCCAAACACTGCTTTCTCTACATCCGAAGAAATAGCAGTTTTATTTAAATTAAACTCTCTAAACGCAAGCCTCTGATCTTCAGAGATAGAAGCACCATCAAAAGTTTGAACAACAAGCATCACCTCATACGCCCTTCCAAAAATTAATATTTCACATACTCCTGTCCAAGCCCCGTCAAAGTGTAACTCACCAAAATCTTTATCTGATTTACCAATCATTTTTTAAGCGTCTCCAACAAAGTTCTCTCAGCGACCCCTCCCAGGTGACCATATTTTACACCAAAATCCATAGAGCCAACCTTTCCAGTATGGATAAACGATGGCACCAACTGTAGTGTCCGCATATCTTCAACCTCATGCCATGTATATTTCTGTTCTCTCATGAACCGAACCACATCCGCTTCTTTAACTCCCAACTCACTCGCCAGCATCTGGTTAGCAGCGCGAAAGTTAGAGTCTCGATTTGTAGATATCAAGCCAGGAAGTCTTACCTCTTGAACTGCAACTGGAGAGAAATCTGGGTAGCCATTTTTGTATGAGATACCATCAGGCAAGATAGTCTTTAACTCTGGATTATCGAACACAAAGTTTGATTCGCCTCTAACTCCTGACCACGCCCCTCCGTTGACTGGTGTTAATTTAATTCTGTCTTCATACCGACTGAGTTGAGGTACAAAAGGCCCCATCTCCACTGAGGCTGTATCGACGGCCCCAATTGTCGCTTTTGCACCGAAATTTTCCGCCCCTTTCTCAGCACCTCGATACACGAGAGCCAGATCTTGGCTAAGGCCACCAATCCGCCCCGCCGGAATCAACAGAAGCGAATCTTCCGCAGCCTGCTTCCCTAGCAGCTCGTCATAGGCTGTCGATCCTCCTTGCAAGCCGGCGAGATAGCCAAGTAGCTTTGTCTGATTACTTTTTTCTCGTGAACTGTCCCAATCAGCCCCAGCCAAAAACCCAAGCGTTCCATTTGCAACTTGAGAGCTGGTTCCGGGGAAGTCGTTCCAAAGCCCGTTCCCGAGCACGAGTAGACCTTTTCCAGCGTCGTAGAAGCCTGCCCCAACTCCGGCGCCAAAGGCAATCAAACCCAAGCCGGCCTGACCCAAGGTCGGTCCGCCAACACGTAAGTTTTTATCATAGTACCTAGTTTGCGCAATGACATCTGGGTTCGGATATCCAAACAGGTTCCCATTAACTAGATATTCGCCATTCTCCAAGGGATCATTGAATGAGCCAGGATGATTATTACGATAATTCTGAAGCAGCTCCTTTGTTTCATCAGCCGTATAATTTTTTGTATCATCGGCAAACTTAGGTACATCCCCGGATGCATCGTTGACAGCATACCGTCCAGCCAACGGTGCTAACGCCGCCCCCAGATATTCCAATGTCACGTCATCAAACTGACTATCAGTCCCACCAATCTTCTTGTTCCAATCTGCATCGGTATAAAACGCAAACGCCCGCGCCATCTGCTGCTCGGCCTCGGCCTGGGTGATGCCCAGGCGGGTAGCCAGCATCGGTGCTTGCTGCTCAATCAAGCGAGCTTCGGTGGGGTGGGCCTGGCGGTTGTATTTTTCTACGTTGCTCGCAATGGTCGCGCCGCTCGCCTGTGCGATGCCGCCTTTGCCTACCGCCGCCCCCAAACCTGCTGCCAGCAAGGCATTAAAGGCATCCCGGCTGTCGATACCGATACCGCCGTCTTTAAGCACTTTGTCCATGGCCGGCATGATTGTCGCCGAGGCTCCCGCGCTCAGCGCGCCCCCGGCGGCCGTGCCGCTGGATAAGCCTTGCGCAGCGCCGGCCAGGCTGTGGAGCAAGACGCGCGCAGCACCGCCCTCGCCCCATGTGGCCTGAAGCGTTTTGTCTTTCTGGCGCGTCGCCTCTGCCAACTGTTGGTCGGCGTAATCGCCAATTTTCTTATACGTGTCGGCGGCCGTGGTGTTCGCCACCAGCCCCACCGCCGTGGTGCCCCCAACGCTGCCCAGACCCGCCGCAATCAAGCCCGCGGCAATATCAGCCATGAAACGTTTGTCACCGCCCACGTCCCAGCTCTTGGCATCGGCGATTGCAGCATTGCGTTCTTGCTCGGTCGAAGCGTTTCGAGCTCTTTCACTAGCAGCCTGTTGCTGCGTACTGGCGACTTCGGAGATGACCGTCTTGGATAAGGCAACGGTGCTTTGGATCAGCTCGATCCGCTCCTCCATTGCCTTTTCATCTGGACGGTCCAACCGCGAATTGGCGTTGTCGGTGTCCCGGCTCAGCCCCACAAGATCATTGGCCCCTGCCGCATTGCGGACCGTGATCGTGCCTTCGCTGACAGCACTGCGCGTGGTGCTGTGGTCGGAATCCTTGAGCGACAGCGGAACGCTGCCACCAAAGGTGGTACCTGGCTTCAAGTCGCCATAACCACTGCCATAAGAGACGTTGAAGCCCGCAGACTGGCTCTTGATCTCACTGACGTTCTTGATGTCACTGACGATCAGCCTGTCCGTGCTCAAGCTGTTCTTATCGGCCGTGGCCTCGCTGGCAATCACCGAGCCTTGCAGCACGGTGTTCTTGCCCACGGTGATGTTGTAGCCGTCCTTGCCGGCGAACAGACCGCTTTGATCAGTCACCGCCTCGTACTTGCTGTTCATGTTGCTAGCGGCGATGTTGGCAGTCGCCGTCACCGTTTCGCCGTAACAGAACGGCGGTACACAGATGCTGGCGCCAAAGCCGCCGCTGGTTTGCTTGTTCTTGTGCTCGGACGTGTCTTGCCGCGAAGCGATGTTCAGGTCACCGCCAACCAATGCCTGGATGCTGTCGGCATGGATCTGTGCGCCAGCCAGGGTCGTGTCATTTCCGCTCTGCAGTTTCAGCGAGCCCGTATCCAGGGTGCTGTTGACCTGCGTGACGTCGTGACCGCTCCCCTTGCCTTTGGCGAGCTGGGCACCCAGGTCGAGGGTGAAACCGTTCTGCGAGCCGATGTTGAAGCTGGCCCCGATGGCGGTTTTGTTGTTGCTGCTATTGTTCTCACGATCTTCGGTGTTTTGTGCACTCTCGAACGTGATGTCGTTCTTGGCCAGCAGCAGCGTATCGGCCGCCTTCAGCTTACTGCCGAGAACATGGATATCCCCGGCGGTCCCGGCAGCCTGGCCCGACGCAACGATCAGCAGGCTCCCGCCGCTGTTGACGGTGGTCTGCTTGGCGGTGGTGCTGTCATATTGCGTAGTGCTCTTGCTGTGGGTGCTGGCCAGCTCCGTCCCGATCTTGAACACGGCACCACTACTATTTGGGCTGCCACTGGCGGCCGCAGCAAGATCGTCAACCCGATCGCCCATGCCGTTGAGCGCCATCAGGGCTTGTGCCCCCTTCACGGCTTTCAGACGACCATCATCGGCGTTCCGCGCGGCCTTCGCGTTGTCCCGGATGCTCTTCACCGTATCGACAATCGCCCCACCCACCACGCGCCCTACGGCGAGACCGCTGGATTTGTCCGTGCTGCTCTGGCTGGCACTTTCCATACCGGCAGCCAAGGTGACGTTGGAACCCGAGAGGTTGGTGTCCTTGGTACTGACCAGATCACTGGCCACCACACTCAACTCACGCCCAGCCGTGAGCGTTACATTGCCGGCACTGGAGCCGATCGTGCTGCCGGTAAGCGTGGTTTCTGTAGCCGTGCCGTTGTGCTTCTGACTGTTGATAAACAGATGCTGATTGCCCGTCATGTCATCCAGGCCCAGCTTGTTACCAGTCAATACACCTGTCAGGTCGCGATTCTTTTCCTTGTGCATATCAGTGCGCGAGAAGGTATTTTTCGCCGCATCGATGGTCAGGTCGCGCCCGGCCTGGACTGCCAGATCGCCGGTACTGACCAGGGACGAGCCCGTCACTTTCACATCTTGGCCGCCCGCGACGGTGACCGTCTCGCCTGAGACCATGCTGCCCACGGCAGTCGTGCGCTTCTCATCGACCTTGTCCTGGACTTTGCTCGACTTGAACCCACCCCAACTGCTTTTGCTCTCCTTGCGCTCATGGCGGGCGCTGTCGGAATCAGTCACGGCAAGTATTTGAACATCCTTGCCTGCGACCAATTTCGTCGCACCTTTCTCGGCGGTCGCCGCACTACCCGCCAATAGCAGGTTTTCTCCTGCCACCAGTGTGCTGTCGCCACCGGAACTGACCAGGCTGCCCACCTGGGTGGTGCTGTCCGTTTCATCCAGCCGGAACTTCTTCCCGGAAGAAGACTTCTTGGTCTTGCTGTAGAAGCTGTAGTCCTGATCCGCAGCAGCCTTCAGGGCGAGGTTGTTACCCGCCACCAGGTACGCCTCATTCCCCGCGTTGACCGTACTCGCTACCAGCGTGAGATCCTGCCCCGCGCTCAGCGTCGCATCCCCGCCCGCCTTGAGCGTGGTGGACACCTGCTGGACATGATCCTCGATGCTCTTGACCTTCTTGCTCTGGCCATACGAATGCTGTTCATTCGCCGCGGGCCCCAAGGTCAAGTTCTTGGTAGCGACAATGGCCAAGTTCCGCTTGGCTTCGACCTGGCTAGCGATCACCTTGAGGTCACCACCCGCAACGGCCTGAAGATCCCGCCCAACCGTAACGCTAGAACCATTCTGGGTAATGGTCTGGTCTCGATGTTTGCTGCCCTGCGTATGGCTGTCCACCTGCTCGGCGGCGGTGATGTTCATATTTCGGGCTGCGCGCAATGTGGTGTCGTTACCACTCTTGAGCACACCACCAACATTGGCGATATCCCGCCCAGCGCCCGCGCTCAGGTCATGACTCGCCTCAATCCGCGCCGCGTTGTCAGCAAATTCGCGTTGCTCAGTCTTGTAGCCAGTGCTGCTGGCATGCCGAGTGATGGTTCGCTCATTGGTCAAATCACCAGCCACGGCAACAACACTGACATCCCGTCCAGCAATAACCCCGCCAGCCCGGTTAGTAAGATCCTTACTCGCCAACGCCTCAAGCCGGTTCCCAGCCTCCAGCAACCCGCTGTTAACCAGACTGTCGCCCGCCGTCGCCCTCAGGTTGCTGGACGCACGCAAGGTGCCGGCGTTGTTCAGGTTCTTACCCGCAATCAGGCTGACGTCTGAACCCTGAATCAGCGCACCATTCGGCGCCAGACGATTATTGGCCTGGGCCAGATAAAGCACCGGCACCAGCACCTGTTGATTATTCACCGTCCGGTTTTCCATCCAGACGATGTCATGGGTCAGGGCCGCAACCTGTTCGGCGGTCAGGCTGACGCCCAGGGACAGGTTGAGACTGTCCTTGCTGGCGATGGCATTGTTCATCAGGTACTTGAACATGCCGTCGTCGGAGTTCTGGCCGTCGAGGAAGCGTTGGCCGGTGCGGGCGATCACCGCCTGTTGGATCAGGCGTTGTTCGTAGAAGCCATCGCCCAAACGCTTGGCGGCCACGTCGGGGTCGTAACCCAGGTTTGTCAGCAGGTAGTCCGAGCTCATGAACCGGCGCATGTCGGTCAGCGCCGGGTTGGTCTCGATCAGGTATTTTTGCGGGTTGGCCTGGAACGAACGGTCCGGCAGGCCACGCACTTGCGTCAGGCCCGTGCTCTGGGTCGGCGTGGCCGAGCCGTCGCCGCTCATGCGGAACAGGCCGTTTTGCCCGGTGGGCAAGTCAAAACCCGGCAAGGCCAGCGGATCGACTTGTTGCTGGGTCAGGCTCGGGGGTAGCTGCCGATTGACGCTGATGCGGGTCGAGAAGGCGTTGTCGGCCTGGGTATCGGTACGCGGGCCGGCGCCAACGTAGTTGTAGCCGCCACGCACGACGCCGCTGTTGAGGTCGCCCTGGGTAGGAATGTCGACGGCACCACCGGCCTGGATAATCGCGGCATAGGTCTGGTTATCGGTAGTACTGGTCTGGGTGCGAAACTCCAGCAGCTCACGCTCGGTCATACCGATGAAGCGGCTCATCGCTGCTTCAAGGCCACCCAGGTCGTTGGCGTTGTAGCCCGGGCTCTGCAGCCAATATTTGTTGGTGAAGTCATTCGCGGCGACGCGCCAGCCACTCGGGTGGCGCGTGCGTTGGGACCTGAAGGTGCGCGAGGTTTCGGTCTCGCCAGTCTCGATGCCGATGTTGTTCAGGCTGACGAGGTTGGCGGTCAATGCACCGCCGACGCCGATGCTGCTGCTCCGGTTGGTCAGGGTGTCGCCCTGGATATTCAGGTTGCCGCCGGTGGCGATGCTGGAGGCAGCGCTGGCCGCGGTGACTTCGAACTTATCGCGCTGGATGATCTGCCAGACGTGGTTTTGCTTGGGACCGTCGCAATCACCTGGGACGCAGGCCACTTCCCTGATCGAGGCGGTGTAGATGCCTGCATCGTTGGTGGTCAAGATCTCGCGGACGTTGTCGATCGTGCTGGCCGCCAGGCGCATGTTGCCGTCGCTCTGCAGCGAGCCGGAGCTGTTGAGAATGCGGCTGGCACGCGTGCCGAGGCCGTCGCGATCGATGCTCAGATCACCCAGGCTGTAGATATCGGCATAGCGGTTGGTCAGGCTATTGACGCGCAGGCTGGTGTTGCCGCCGCTGAAGATCAATCCGTGCTCGTTGAGCAGGTCGCCGGTCGATACGCCGAGCGCGCCGGCACTGCCCAACGTGCCGTAGTTGTTGAGCGTGGCGGCCGTGACGCTCAGGCCCGCCGCCGAGGTCAGGCGACCGTAGCTGTTGAGGACGCCATCGACCACGACGGTTGTGTTGCCACCGCCAGCGATACTGCCGTTTTGCTCCAGACTGATCAGCGCGGCCTTGAGGCCCAAGGTGCCGAGACTGCTCAAGCGACCGTTGCCTGTATAGGCGCCGGTCAGTTGCAGGTCGATCGCCCCATCGCTGCCGATCAGGCCGTCAACCCGCCAGTTGCTGCCGCGGCCCACCATGCTGTCGGTACTGAGCAGTTGGCCGGTAGCGGTCTGGGTCAATTGGTCGACATTCACGACCAGGTGCCCGGCCTGGATCGCCGTGTTGTTGGTCCAGCGATCAGCCGTCACCGTCAGGTTGCCGTAGGTCACCAGCTGACCGCCGGCCTGCCCCAGGTTGGCTTGGCTGATGCCGAACAATCCCAGGCCAGTGTGCAGCAGCTTGCCACCCACGTTCTGGACGCTGCCGGTGTTGAAGCCCACGTCATTACTGGCGGTTTCCAGGGTGCCGTCGTTGTTATCGAACAGACCACCGATCTTGAACACCGTGGTGCTGTTCTGGCCCAGGGTGCGCAGTTGGCCTTTCTGGTTGCTCAGGCTGGCGGCCAGAATGTCCTGGCTGTCCTGGCTTTCGATGATGCCGGCGTTGTTGTTCAGCGCACCCGAAAGGTCAAAGTCGATACCACTGGCGCTGACCTGCCCGCCGCCGCTGTTGTCCATGTCCCGGCCAGAGATCCAGACCTTGCCCGTGGCGTATATCCCGCCGTTGCGATTGTTGATATCCGCCGTCGCGTTGGTGACCACGACATCGCCGGCTTGCGCAGCGATGCGTCCGCCGTCGTTGAACAGCCCAGCCAAGGCTCGGATGCTGAGTCCTTGAGCCTGGATCGTGCCGCCCTGGCGATTCACGTCATAGCCATTTTTCAGCACGCCGGTGGTGCGCGCCTCCAGCGCGGCCTTGACGCTGGACAGCACGCCGCCACGGTTGTCCAGGTTGGTGGCGAAGACACTCAGCTTGGCGTCCTTGGCGATGATGCTGCCGCCCTGGTTATCGATGTCGCCGGATACATCCACGGTGACCAGGCCCTCGCCTTGCAGCGTGCCCTTGGCGTTATTCAGGCTGGCGGCATCGAGCTCGACCTCGGCAGCACGGCTGGCGAGCAGGCCTTTATCGGCGTTGTTGACCGCGCCGGTGGCGCTGACCAGCAACTTGCCATTGGCGGCGACGGTGCCTTTGTTGCTGTTGTCCAGGCTGGCGGTGCGCACGGTCATGACGCCTTGGCTGGACAGTTCGCCGCCCCGGTTATTGATCGCGCCGGTGTTAGTGATGTCGAGATTTTTACCGGCCATGACCAGGCCGGTCAGGTTGTCCAGGCTGTCGAGGACCAGGGTCGCGCTGTTCAGGCTCGACAGTTCACCTGCATTGTTTTCCAAATGGCCCAGGTTGGCCGTCAGCAGGCCCTGGCTATTGATCAGGCCGCCCTGGCTGTTGAGGACTTGATCGGCGCTCAGGTGCAGTTCGGTGTTACCCAGGATCCGGCCTTTATTGCGGTTATCCACAACGTTGCCGGTGACGGTGGTCTTGCCCTGCCCACTGAGCGTGCCGCCCTGGTTGTTCAACGCTGCGGTGGTGGTGACATTCAGGTCGCGACTGGCGATGACGGTTTTGCCAGCGTTGTTCAACTGCTTGGCGGTGAGGGTGACATCACCCGTGGTATTGCGGCTGTTATCGGCGTTGACCCCGGCTTCGATAATGCCGTTGTTGCTCAGCGTGCCACCGCTCTCGAGGTGAATGCTGTCGCGCGCCACCAGGTTGTTCTGGCTGGTCAGGTCGCCCTGGGTCTTCACCCTCAGTCGGCTACCGGCGTACACCTGGCCGCGGGTTTCCAAGCTTTTGGCGTCGATGTCGACGGCACCGGCAGCCGCCGTCTGCGCCAGACTCAAATGCCCATTGGCATCCAGCTGAATATCCCCCCCACTGGCAACCATCTTGCCGTCCAGCTTCACCCCAACCCCGGCCTCGGTGCCCACCAGCTTGATCGCGCCAGCGTACATACCGCCCAACGCCGAAGAGTCGATGGCCAGCTCTGGTTTCGCACTGCCGTCATCGGCACGGGCAGTGGCGTTCAGGGTATTGGCGTTGACGTCGTTGCGCCCAGCCACGATGGTCAGGTTCTTCGCCTGGATCTCGGCGTTGATCTTGGCGCTGCGAGTAATGATTTCGAAACGGTCGACGTTGTTCGCGTTCAGACCCGCGCCTTCAATGGCGACGCTGCCCTGGTCCACCTGATAGCGACCCACCTGGCCGTTTTCGATGATCGGCTTGCCCGTGGTCAGGGTCGCCCTCGGCGTGTTGATGAAACCGCAGCCGTTACAGCTGATGCCATAGGGGTTGGCGACGATCACATGGGCCGACTGCCCCGCCACTTCGGTGTAGCCGCGCAATTGGCTCGGGTTGCCGCCGTTGACTTCGTTGAGGATGACCTTCGCGGCCGTGCCCTGGAGGTTCGGGTTGCCGAGGATGATCCCACCCAGTTGCGTGGATTGGGCGGCGTTGGTGGCGTTGTTGAGGATCACGCCGTTGCTGCCGACGTTGTAGTCCTTGAACTGGTTGTGGGACAGGCCGCTGCCGTTGGGCTTGGCGATGTTGACCACCGGCACGCCATTGCCGGCCTGGCCAAGGCTGGTGCCCGGGGCGCTGACCACGATGCCGTCCGCCTGGGCCCACATCGGTTGCCAGAACATGACGTTGGCCAACAGGAACGCCAGGCCGCGCTTGGGCATGCCCCAGAAGGCGTCGCGGGTTTGCAGGGCAGCAGAAGGCTGGCGGGCCAGGAAGGCGTATTGGCGGTCGTCCATGAACAGGTCTCGTTACAGCAGAAATTAGATGGATACATCCACGCGGAAGTAGATCGGCGCTTCGCGCTCGGTCAGGGCATCCGGACGTTCCAGGGAATGGGCGAAGGTGACGCTGGCGCTCAGATGCTCACCGCGGGCGAACAACTCCAGCGAGTTGCTCGACATGCGCCCGTGCTGATCGCCGTTGTAGCGATTACCGCTAATCACGCCCTGGTCATAACCGAGGCTGGTGCCGTATTCGGCGAATACCGGGCGCAGCCATTCCAGGGTCACCGGGCGGCTCCAACGCAAGTCGTTGCGCCAGTAGCCGCCGCTGTCGCCGGACAATGTCTGGTCCTTGTAGCCACGAATCGACGACAGGCCGCCCAGGCTCATGCGCTGGGGGCTGAACAGCACGTCTTCGCTACGCTGGCCGGTCATCAGGCTGCTGAAGCTGAAGGACTCGCCGCCCAGCATGAAGGGCTGCAAATAGCTGAGGGTCGCGGTGTATTTGCGATAGCGCGCATCTGGCACTCCAGGGCCCGGCTCATGATCGCCCTGGGCATCGAGGGCACCGATACCTTGTTGCAGGCCCAAGTCGAGGTTGACGAAGGCATTGCCCACTCGCCGGCCATGGTTGATGCCGAACTGCGCCTCGCTGATGCGATTGCTGCTCTCGGCGAGCTTGCTGTCTTCGATGAAGTTGTTGGTACGCAAGTACGCCAGGCCAGTATTGAGGGAAGTCTTGCTCACCGCGTCGCGATGGACCACACGCTCCAGGCGCAGCTGATGGTTCTGGCTGTCGCCGCTCTGCTTGAAATTGAAGCCGTTGGCCTGGCCCAGCGCGCGGTACTCGCTCTGGCTGTAGGTGTAGCTCAGGTTCCACCAGCCAAACGGCAGGTTGTAATAGAGCATGCCGTTGCGCGAGGTTTTCTGGTGATCGCTGACGGCATCGTGGCCGCCGCGCAGGGCCAATTGGTCAGCCAGACCCAGGGGGCTGTCCCAGTCCAGGGAGGCGCCCCATTGCTGCTCGCCCGTGCTTTTCTGCCCATCGTTATGCCGTGACAGGCCGGCGCGCCAAGGTTTTTGTGGGGTGTTATTGACCCGCACTTCACTGCCGCCGATGTTTTGCCCCGGGGTCAGTTCCATTTGTGCACGGTTGGACGGCAAACGGTTCAGTTGATCGACCATCTGCTCGATCTCCCGCAAGTTGACCAAGTCGCCGGTCTTGCCGGGAAACGCCATCGCCAACTCGCGATCCGACAGCTTACTGTTCTCGGCACCTTTCAAGCCTTCCAGGCGGCCCTCAACGACCAGCACTTGCAGGTGACCGCTGGACAGGTCCTGTTGCGGCAAATAGGCGCGACTGGTGACTAGGCCTTTGTCGAGATAATGGTCGGTAATGACTTTGAGCAGCTCGTTCAGCTGCGGCACGCCCAGGCATTGGCCGATGTAGGGCTTGAGCAGGCGTTCGCGCTCCGCATCGGACAAAGCATCGGCGCCCTTGAGCTCGATGGTCTTGATCGGGAAGCAACGGGTATCGACAGGGGCCGTGGGCTGGGCCGGCTTCGCTTCCTTGCCGGGCAGGTCCTTGAGTTCTTCAAGGCGTCGGCGCTGCTCTTCGAGCAGCCGGTCCTGACGTTCACGGATCAGATCCGTGTCGCCGGGGGTTGGCGCGGCGACAGCAATGTTCATCGCCAGAAAACACAGCGACGCAACAACTAGCCTCGTCCCTAAGGCAAATACGGACATGTTCGATCCCTCGATACAGAAATGACAGCAGGCATGCACAGCAAAGCGCGCACACCAGACCCTGCATATCGCTTTCGGTTCAAGAGAGCGGGAATTTTCCACTCAAAAAAGAGACGCGTCTCACAGGACGCGTCGAGAAACACAACAAAAACGACGGCTCAGATTGCGCAGACGCCTACAAACACTCATCCAGGAAACTCACCACCGTTCCCATGCAAGCCATCCGCTCCTCGATATGGGGCATATGGCTGGAGTGTTCGAACAACGCCCAGCGAATGTCGGGAACATGATCCACATAGGGTTTGACCACCAACGGCGTCGCCTCATCGTATCGGCCTGAAACCAGCAGGGTCGGCACGCTGATCCGCGGCAAGCGATCAGTGATGGACCAGTCCTTCATGCTGCCGATCACATGGAATTCAGTGGGGCCATTCATGGCGTGATAAACCGTAGGATCGGCATCGATCTGGGCAAAAGTACGGGCGACTTCATCGGGCCAGGGCGTGACACGGCAGACATGGCGATCGTAGAAAACCCGAGCGGCCTCAAAATACTCGGCAGACGTCAAGGTTCCAGCCCGCTCGTGCTTGAGCAGTGTTTGCTGCACCTCAATGGGTAGAAGCTGGCGCAAGCGATTGACTTCAAGGAGCCAGGTGGACATGTCCGCCGGGGAGTTGGCGATGATCAACCCGCGCAAGCCCGCGGGCTGGAGCACCGCATGTTCGCTGGCCAACATGCCGCCCCAGGATTGCCCCAACAGTGCGTAATTGTCGCGAATGCCCAGATGATCCAGCAGGTTCTCCAACTCATCGAGAAAGAGCGCCACGTTCCAGAACGAGGGGTCTTTTTCCGGAAGATGGGTGGAACGCCCATTGCCCAGTTGGTCGTAATGAATCACCGGATAGCCACTGTTGGCAATATCCTTGAAGGCATCGACATAATCGTGTGTACAGCCCGGGCCGCCATGCAGGATCAGCAGCGGCGTACGGCCACTGCTGAAATCGCCAGTGATGCGATACCAGGTCTGATACGGACCAAAAGGCGCAAAGCCTTCGTGCGTTACGGGAAAATCCATTTCGTGCCGCTCCCTAGGAATCCTGCGGCACACGATACCGGGGACTGGCCGGCGGAATAACTAGAGGAACAGATAGGTTTTTGCCCGATTTCAGCTATCGAGCAACCGATAATGCACCGCCCTGACCACGGCCTGGACCCGATTCCTGGCACCGAGCTTGTGCATTGCAGACGTCAGGTGGAGGGTGATGGTGGCCAAGGAACGATTCAGTTGCCTGGCGATGTCCGCCGCCGTCAACCCTTCAGCGGCCAATCTCAAGCACTCACGCTCGCGTTTGGTCAGGCGAACCGGGCATGCGCGGGCTTCCTTGCCGAGCAGCGGAAAAGCCGCCTCTTGCAGGGCATGGGAAATCAGGCTGAAGTCGCCCAGGGTTTGCCGGACATCCTGCAAGGTGCTCCCCTTCGTATCGGCGCGCAGCCCGGTCAATGTCGCAAAGCCACCTTTGGGCAAATGCATCGGCACCGTCACGCCACAGGTCATGCGCGAATCCTGCAGGTAGCTCACGACCGGCGCATGACTCTGGCCGATGAACGGCTGCAGCACCGTGTCGGCCTCCGGTCGATAGGACCAGACAAAAGGAGATATGGTATTGATTGCCAGATGCTGGACGGGGTCGATCTGGTAATAACCTTCTTCACACCAGAGCGAGTGCCAATCACGGGGGGTATTGCGCAACTTCAGCACAGTCGGGGTGATCAGTGCCCCATCATGATCCAGTGGCACCGGACTGTAGTCGTACACCAAGGCTTCAAAGCCTAACGCCTGGACCATCCCCAGGGTGTTATCCATCTGTTCGTCCAGGCTCCTGCCAGACAAAAGACGGGTATTGAAGTCAGACAGCTTGGCCTGCATCCATTCAGCTCCCTTATTAATTTCAATCCTGAAATCGTGCAAGTAGAATGCCACGCCTGAGCGAGGGAATGCCAGATCAAACCTATAAGAATTGCTAGCTTATGGGCGCGTAGCTTCCTCGGTAAGGTTTAGCCAACGGGCGGTACCTGAGCAGGAGAGCAATGATGTGGCGTGAGATCGAGCCAGACCAGCGGTACGACGTGGAAGTCGATGGTCATCGTCTGGTGGCCTATGGCTTTGGCGACGGCGACGAGGTGCTGTTGTGCCTCAATGGCGGCCCGGGATTGCCTTGCGATTATCTGCGTGACAGCCATGGCTGGCTCAAGGAAAAGGGCTTGCGGGTCATCGCTTTCGATCAGTTGGGAACCGGCGCCTCGGCCAGGCCCACTGACGAATCCCTGTGGGACATCACCCGTTATGTGGCGGAGGTAGAGACCATCCGCCAAGCCCTCGACCTGGGCAAAGTGCACCTGCTGGGGCACTCCTGGGGTGGCTGGCTGGCGATCGAGTACGCCATTCATCATCCCCAAGCGCTGAAAACCCTGATCCTGGAAAATACCGCGGGCGATATCCCTCACCTGTCCCTGGAGCTGGAGCGTCTGAGGGCCGCCCTGGGCAGTGAGACCGTCGCGATGATGCAGCGCCATGAAGCCATGGGCACCCTGGATCATCCGCAATACCAGGCGGCCATCACCCTGCTCAACTATCGCCATGTCTGCCGTCTGGACGAGTGGCCAGCGCCGGTGACACGTTCCCTGGGCGACTGGAACATGGGGCCCTACATGACCATGCAGGGCCCCAACGAATTTCTCTATACCGGCAATCTCAAGGACTGGAATCGCATCGAGCAGATGGCCAGCTTCGAAATGCCCGTGCTGATCACCACCGGTCAACATGATGAACTGACGCCAGCCTGTGCAATGCGCATGAAAATGGCGCTCAAGGATGTACAACTGAATGTGTTCCCCAACAGCAGCCACATGCCCTTCTACGAAGAGCCCCACGCCTATTTCCCAGTCCTGCTGGATTTTCTGCACCGCCATCGGAACTAGCCCATGAACCTGGCGCGCTACCGTTTCATACTGTCGCGCCCGCTACAGCTATTGCCGGTGCTGTTTGGCATCAGCATGATCACCTTTGTGCTCGTGCGCTCAATCCCCGGGGACCCCGCCCGGGCCCTGCTGGGTTCGCGCAGCACGCCGGAGGCGCTGATCAGGATTCGTGCCCAGTACGGTCTCGACCAGCCCTTGTGGATGCAGTACTTCTACTTTCTCAAGAACCTGCTCAAAGGCGATCTCGGCCAATCGCTGCTCTACAAAGTCGATGCCTTGAAGCTGATCAGTACCCGCATTGAGCCTACCCTGTTCCTGGTGCTCGGCAGCGTACTGCTGGCGCTGCTGATTGCCGTGCCACTGGCAACGGTGGCGGCGCGCAACAAGGGCGGTTGGCAGGATCACCTGATTCGCCTGTTCACCACGGCAGGGCTCGGCATGCCGGCGTTCTGGCTAGGCATCATGTTGATCCTGCTGCTCAGTGTGCAGTTGGGGCTGTTCCCGGTCTCAGGCTATGGACGTACAGGGTGGGACAAACTGCATCACATGGTCTTGCCGTGCCTGACCATTGCCTTGGCGCTCTCCGCCGTGCTGGTGCGCAATCTGCGCGCCAGCATGCTCATGGAGCTACAAGCCGATCATGCCACTGCCGCACGGGCCCGGGGCTTGTCCGAGCGGGCGATATTTCGTCGGCATGTGCTGCCCAACTCCCTGGTACCGGCGGTCAACCTGCTGGCGGTGAACATCGGCTGGTTGATCAGCGGCACGGTGGTCATCGAAAGTCTGTTTGCCATTCCCGGCATCGGCCAATTGCTGGTACGCGGCATCTTTACCCGCGACTACATGGTGGTCCAAGGCGTGGCCATGGTGCTGGCCCTCGCCACCGTCACGGTCAATTTCCTCGCCGATGTGCTGACTGTGATGATCGATCCGCGGGTGAACATGCGATGAGCGGCCAGGCCCTCAGTCCCACCTGGCGTCTTGCGCTGCGTTTGGGCTTGCGCAACCGGCGCCTGGCCACCGTGCTGGGCCTGGCGATTCTGTTTGGCTGGCTGTTGCTCGCACTCTTCGCACCCTGGGTCGCGCCCTTCGATCCGATTGCCCAGAACACCGATATCCGCCTGCTGGGGCCGAGCCTGGCCCATCCGTTCGGCACGGACAATTTCGGCCGCGACGTTCTTTCCCGAGTGATCTGGGGCGCACGCATCGACTTGCAGATTTCCGTGATCGGGGTGGTTTTCCCATTCTTGATCGGCACTTGCGTCGGCGCCTTGGCCGGCTATATCGGTGGCCGGTTCGACACGATCTGCATGCGCCTGATCGATATTATTCTGGCCTTCCCCTTCCTGGTGCTGATGTTGGCAATCATGGCCATCCTCGGCCCCGGCCTGGGCAGCTTTTATATTGCGATGGCTTTGGTGGGTTGGGTGTCCTATGCACGGCTGATCCGTTCGCAGATTCTGGTACTCAAGGAAAGCGATTTCGCCTTGGCGGCGAAAAGCCTGGGCTTCGGTCATGGACGCATTCTGTTTCGGCACCTGTTGCCCAATGCCATGTTCGGTTCGATCGTGTTTTCCATGTCCGACGCGGTGCTGGTACTGCTCAATGGGGCGGCGGTCAGCTACCTCGGCCTGGGGGTCCAGCCACCCACCGCCGAGTGGGGCACGATGGTCGCCGAGGGCCAGAGTTTTATCACCAACGCCTGGTGGATCTGCACCTTCCCGGGACTGGCGATCGTCACCCTGGCCATGGGCTTCAGTCTGCTGGCCGACGGTGTCGCCGAGCACCTCGGAGAGCGCCCATGAGCACACCGGTGTTGCACGTCGAGGACCTCAGCGTGATCGCCGGCCACCTTGAGGGCGAAGTCACGCTGGTGGATCGTGTGTCATTTGACTTGGCCGAAGGCGAAATCCTCGGTCTGGTGGGTGAAAGCGGCTCAGGCAAGACGATGGCCTGCCGGGCCTTGATGCGCTTGCTGCCCTCTGCAAACCTCCGCGTCCAGGGCAAGGCCGTGCGCCTTGCCGGCGAGGACCTGCTGTCGCTGGATGAAGCCGGCATGCGGGGCATACGGGGTCGGCGGCTGGGGATGATTTTTCAGAATCCCGGCAGTCATCTTGACCCGTTGATGCGTATCGGCGAACAGATCGGCGAGGGCATACGCCTGCATCAGGGGGCGTCCAAGCGTGAAGCACGGGCGATGGCCATAGATGTGTTACGCCAGGTGGGCATTCCCGATCCGCTAAGGCGGGTCGACAGTTATCCCCATGAGTTTTCCGGTGGCATGCGACAACGCGCCATGATCGCCGTGGCGTTGGGTTGCAACCCCCAGGTGCTGATCGCCGATGAGCCGACCACCGCCCTGGATGTCACGGTACAGGCACAGATCCTGCGCCTGCTCCTGGATTTGCGCGACCAGCGTGGGCTGTCAATCATCATGATCACCCACGACCTGGGGATCGTCGCCCAGACCTGTGATTCCATCGCGGTGATGTACGCCGGTAGGCTCTGCGAGCACGGCACCAAGCTTGATCTGCTGGCTCACCCACGACATCCCTATACGGCGGCCCTGATCGACTGCCAACCGGCGACCAGCGCCGGCCATGCCATGCTCAAGACCATCGCCGGCCAGCCTCCTCTGCTGGATGCGCTGCCCACCGGTTGTCGCTTCAATCCACGCTGTCTTCAGCAGGGCAGCCAGTGCACGCGGCTGTTGCCACAGATGCAAGACATGGCCAAGGCACACCGAGTCGCCTGCCATTACCCGCTGCCGGTGGGAGCTTCGTCATGACCCTGTTGCACGTGAAAGATCTGCAGGTGCGCTTCGCCGCCCCTGGCAGCGGTCCGTTCGGGATCAACCGGCAATGGGTGAAAGCCGTCAACGGTGTGTCGCTGAGTCTGGCCACCGGGGAGGTGCTTGGGTTGGTGGGTGAGTCGGGCAGCGGCAAGAGCACCCTGGGTCGGGCCATCTTGCGCCTCACTGAGGTCAGCGCCGGACAAATCCTGTTCGATGGCGTGGATATGGCTCAAGGCAAGCGGATCGACATCGAGCGACTGCGCCACGAAACCGCGATGATTTTCCAGGATCCTTATACCGCCCTCAATCCGCGAATGAGCATCGGCGACACCCTGGCTGAAGTGTTGCGAGTGCGCTGTGCGATTCCTGCACCGCTGATTCGCCAGCGGGTCGATGAACTGCTGAACCTGGTCGGCCTGCGACCGGAGCTGGCCCACCGCAAGCCAGGTTCATTGAGTGGCGGTCAATGCCAACGTGTGGGGATCGCTCGGGCACTGGCCATCGAGCCACGGTTGATCATCGCAGATGAATGCGTGGCCGCGCTGGACGTTTCCATCCAGGGACAGATCATCAACCTGCTGCTGGAACTGCGACAGCGCATGAACCTGGCGATTCTGTTCATTGCTCACGACCTGGCGATCGTTCGACGGTTATGTGATCGGGTCGCCGTGATGTACCTCGGCGAGATCGTCGAACAAGGCCCCACGGAGGCCGTATTCAGCAGCCCTCGGCATCCTTATACCGTCGCGCTGATCCAGTCCATTCCACACATCGACCCGACTCGACCGTTGCTGGGCGAACCCCTGCCTGGCGAGCCACCCAGCCCCCTGAACCTTCCATCCGGCTGCGCTTTTCACCCGCGCTGCCGGTATGCACAACCCATCTGCGCGAAAACGCCGCCCCCCAGCCATGACATCAATGGACATCGTTATAGCTGTGTGCTCGGAGAGCCATTGCTCTAAAAAACATTCATCAATAGGGAGTTTGACCATGCGATCGAAACATTTGAAGTTGCTGACCGCCGCGACGTTGACCGTTTGCACACTGGCGGCCGGTGTCGCCCAGGCAGCAGGCGTGCTGACCATCGGTTGCCGCGAAGAAAGTACGACGTTCGACCCGATCAAAAGCGCGCAGAACCGTGATAACTGGGTGTTCTCCAATGTCTACGACGTATTGGTGCGCGTCGACAACGCCGGCACCCAGCTGGTGCCGGGGCTGGCCGAAAGCTGGCAGGTTTCCGACGATGGCCTGACCTATACCTTCAAACTACGCTCGGCCAAGTTCTCCGACGGCTCACCGATTACCGCCAGCGATGCAGCGTTCAGTCTGTTGCGCATTCGCGACAACAAAGGGTCGCTGTGGAGCGACTCCTACAAGATTATCGACAAAGCCCAAGCACCCGACCCGCAGACACTGGTGGTGACACTCACGAGCCCTTCAGTGCCCTTCCTCGCGCAGCTGGCGTTGCCCAACGTCTCCATCCTGTCGCAAAAGGCCATGGAAAAAATGGGGGAGGAAGCCTATGCCCAGGACCCCGTCGCCTCTGGCGCCTTTATCGTCAAGGAGTGGCTACGCGGTGATCGCGTGGTGCTGGAGAAGAACCCCAACTTCTGGCAGGCCGACAAGGTGAGCCTGGATGGCGTGGAATGGATCTCCATCCCCGATGACAATACGCGGATGTTGAAGGTACAGGCCGGTGAACTGGATTCGGCGATCTTCGTGCCCTTCTCGCGCGTCGAAACCCTGAAGAAAGATCCCAACCTGGTCGTACACATGGATCCCTCCACCCGCGAGGATCATCTGCTGATCAACCATGCGCACGGACTGCTGGGCAAGCCTGAAGTACGCCAGGCCCTGGACCTTGCGATCAACAAAAAATCCCTGGTCGATACCGTGACATTCGGCCATGGCCAGGTGGCTTATTCCTACATTCCTAAAGGCGCGCTTTATCACAATGCCGATAATCTGCAGCGCCCGTACGATCCGGAAAAAGCCAAGAAAATGCTGGCGGATGCAGGCGCCTCAGGCCTGAAGCTCAACTATGTAGTCAATGCGGGCAATGAAGCCGACGAGCAGATCGCCGTGCTGGTCCAGCAACAGCTCGCAGCGGTCGGCGTGACAGCCACCTTGCAGAAAGTCGACCCAACCCAGAGTTGGCAAATGCTGATCGACGGCGATTACGATCTGTCCGTGATGTACTGGACCAACGACATCCTCGACCCGGACCAGAAGACCACATTCGTGCTGGGACATGACACCAACATGAATTACATGACCCGCTACAAGAACGACAAGGTCAAGGATCTGGTCGCGGCCGCGCGGGTAGAAGTGGACCCGACCAAGCGCAAGCAGATGTATACCGATCTTCAGGTGATCGCCAAGCAGGACGTCAACTGGATCGATCTCTACTACAGCCCGTACATCAATATTTCGCGCAAGAACATCGAGCACTTCCAACAAAACCCACTGGGACGCTTCTCTCTTGAGGAAACAGTGAAGCGCTAGCGAGTAGTGGCTTCATCCGAGTCGGATAGGGCCAGTGGCAACGCCTTGATCACGAATCGAGGCTTGCCACTTGATGGCCAAGCGACATCGGCCGCTCCCCGGTCATCTCGCACAACAGCGCTGTGACGGCGTTCCCCTCAACCGTGCCGTGCTCTTGCAGAAAGCCCGCCACGGCGCTGACAGCCGGCCAGTAACGGTGCACCAGGCAACTGCAGCGGGAGATGGCCTGGGATTGGGCGTCGAGCAATTTGCGCGGTGGCAGCAGGCTGATCAATTCGTGCCCCCGGTCCAGGTCTCCGCGGCCGCTGCCCCTGATCAACCGGTCGGACCGACGGTGCCGGTAGACTGCTTCGGCCACTGGCCCCGCGAAGCAATGGAGCAGGTCACGTTCAATGGCATCGACCATCGAGGGCAGGAATTCAGCGATCCCCGGGGCGTCGAATGCCGGGCACGGGACAAGGTAGTCCGCTTCCACCCACCCTTCTGCGTATTGAGGGTTGCCGCGCAGGTCGAACAGAGGACCCGTGCAGGCTTCAGCCTTGGTACGCACGGTGATGCGTTTTATCGGTTGGCCGTTCCACCAGAAAGCCAGGGCATGACCGGCTTCGTGGAAGGCCGTGCTGCGCGGGCATTTGTTCATTATTGGGTCCGTCACGGCAGGCGCCATTCATATCATCTGCCTCGCCGCTTGGCTTCGATAAAAGATTATCCCTATCGACCGTTAATACTGCGCCTATTAGCTATCTGGCAAAGGAGGACTAGCCTGAATTCAGGCTGGTGCAATCCGGCCCGTGAAACCTGACAAAGAGATACGAAGCGTTCAGAACCGTACTGGGCTTGCCGTGGGCCAGCGAATGGGTAACCAGACCTCTCGCGCGTTGCCGTGTGGCCGCACATGATCAGTTGAGCGAACTGTGAGCCCTGCGCCCTGTGTCATCTATTTCGCCTGTCGCTATTCGAAGCCCGGCCGGGCTGGATAGCTGGATGAATACGACCAAAGGTAGCTTCTCATGGCAAACGAATCGAAATGCCCGTTCAATCACGCCGCTGGCGGTGGTACGACAAACCGCGACTGGTGGCCGAACCAGCTGAATCTGAAGATCCTGCACCAGCACTCCTCGCTGTCCGACCCCATGGGCGAGGATTTCGACTATGCCCAAGCGTTCAAGCGCCTGGACTTCCAGGCCCTGAAACAAGACCTGAATGCACTGATGACCGACTCGCAAGACTGGTGGCCGGCAGACTTCGGCCACTATGGACCGCTGTTTGTCCGCATGGCCTGGCACAGTGCAGGCACCTACCGCACCGGTGATGGGCGCGGTGGCGCGGGTTCCGGCCAGCAGCGGTTTGCACCGCTCAACAGCTGGCCAGACAACGTCAGCCTCGACAAGGCACGTCGGCTGCTGTGGCCGATCAAGCAGAAGTATGGTCGCAATATCTCCTGGGCCGACCTGATCGTCCTTACCGGCAACGTCGCGCTGGAATCCATGGGCTTCAAGACCTTCGGTTTTTCCGGTGGCCGCGCCGATGTCTGGGAGCCGGATGAAGACGTCTACTGGGGTTCGGAAAACAAATGGCTGGGGGGCGATGTTCGCTACGGCAAGCCCGACAAAGCGGCCATGCAAGACCCCGGCGAAGGCCAATTGGTGGCCGAGCCTGGCAACGAAGAAAGCCGCACTGACGATGGACGCAACCTGGAGAACCCGCTGGCCGCCGTGCAGATGGGGCTGATCTACGTCAACCCGGAAGGCCCCGAGGGTCAGCCGGACCCGGTCGCCGCCGGGGTGGACATCCGCGAAACCTTCGCCCGCATGGCCATGAACGACGAAGAAACCGTGGCATTGATTGCCGGTGGCCACGCCTTCGGCAAGACCCACGGCGCAGGCCCTGCAGACAATGTCGGCGCCGAGCCCGAAGCCGCTGGCCTGGAGCTGCAAGGCCTGGGCTGGAAGAGCACCTTCGGCACCGGCAAGGGGCCCGACACCATCACCAGTGGCCTGGAAGTCACCTGGACCACCACCCCCACTCGTTGGAGCAATAACTACCTGGAGAACCTGTTCGGCTTCGAGTGGGAACTGACCAAGAGCCCGGCAGGCGCGCACCAATGGACGCCGAAAAACGGGGCAGGCGCGGGCATCATCCCCGATGCCCATGACCCGTCCAAACGGCGTAACCCCACGATGCTGACCACCGACCTGGCGCTGCGCTTCGACCCGATCTACGAAAAAATATCCCGGCGCTTCCTGGAAAACCCGGACCAGTTGTCCGACGCCTTTGCCCGCGCCTGGTTCAAGCTGATCCACCGCGACATGGGCCCGCTCTCACGCTACCTCGGCCCGGAACTGCCCAACGAAGAACTGCTGTGGCAAGACCCTATCCCGGCGGTCGATCATCCGCTGGTCAACGACAGTGACATCGCCGCCCTCAAAGGCAAGCTACTGGCCTCGGGCCTCACGGTTTCACAGCTTGTGTCTACAGCATGGGCCGCGGCTTCCACCTTCCGTGGTTCCGACAAACGCGGCGGCGCCAACGGTGGCCGCCTGCGCCTGGCCCCGCAGAAAGATTGGCCGGCCAACCAGCCAGAGCAACTGGCCCAGGTGCTGGCGACCCTCGACAAGGTTCGGGGCGAGTTCAACGCCGCCCAATCCGACGGCAAGAAAATCTCCCTGGCAGACCTGATCGTGCTGGCCGGCAGCGCCGGTATTGAACAAGCCGCGAAAAATGCCGGGCTCAGCGTGACGGTACCGTTCGCGCCGGGACGCATGGACGCGAGCCAGGAGCAGACGGACGTCGAGTCGTTCGGTTTCCTCGAGCCTATCGCCGATGGCTTTCGCAACTACCTCAAGGGCCGGTACCGCGTGTCCGCCGAGGCGTTGCTGATCGACAAGGCCCAACTGCTGACCCTCAGCGCCCCGCAAATGACGGCATTGATCGGCGGTCTGCGGGTACTGGACACCAACGCTGGCCACACTGCGCACGGTGTCTTTACCCAACGGCCCGGGACGTTGACCAACGACTTTTTCGTCAACCTGCTCGACATGGGCGTGGAATGGAAACCCCTTTCCGACACCCAGGAAACCTTCGAGGCCCGCGATCGCAAGACCGGCCAGGTCAAATGGACCGGCACCCGTGTCGATCTGGTCTTCGGCTCCAACGCCCAGCTACGGGCCTTGGCCGAAGTCTATGCCAGCCCGGATGCGCAAGAGCAGTTCGTCAAGGACTTCATCGCGGCGTGGGTCAAGGTGATGAACCTGGATCGGTTTGATCTGCGGTGAGAAGAGTCCGCAGGCATGAGGTCGTGCAAGGAGGCGACCTCATGAACTTTTCTTCACCCCACGCCCCCGCGTGATTGGGTACAGTCGCCTCGCTCATTCAAGAAACTAAGGTTTTAGCCCGCTCTCCCAGCGGGCTTTTTTTTGCCCTGCATTCAGGCTGACGAATGTGCGCTGCCCGACGCAGGCAAGGCAGCCGTTGCCGTCGCTCGCTGTGGTTTCAACACTGGCTGCTCCAAGGCCGCCCGCCCATAAAACAGCAACGCCATCAGCAAACAACTCAACCAGACAAAAATCCCCGCCCAGAACGTGTGTGACATGTAATGCCAGCCCTGCAGGACCCGTGTCGTTCCGTAGACAAACCCCAAGACCAGCGCTCCGTGCATCAAGGCTTTCGAATGACGCCAGCGGTAGCGGCGGGCGACGAAATACAGCGCCAGCATCGTGAAGCCGCCGGACGCATGACCGCCGGGCCAGCAGCGACCGTCACCGGCGACTTTCAGCAGGTCGAAATTCTGGAACCATTCCTTGTGCTCGATCTTGCCGGCGTATTGGGTGGTTTCCACCGGGCAGTACACACTGGTGTGGCCCTTGAGATAATGGATTACCCCGGTGCTGAGGGAAAAGGCGAAGACCACGTAGAGAAAATCGCGCCGATGTTTGTGCGTAAAACGCAACGGTGCGGCCAACCGGGTTTTCTCCAACAAGCGAAGTAATCCCGGGCGCTTTTGCGGCTGGAAGACCGTCCAGACAAACGACAGCAGCGCCCCGATAATCGCCGCCTCGCCGGTCCAGTTCGGGATGATCCTGGCCCATTTATGGGTGATTTTCTCGAACAGCCGCACGTGCTCCAACGGAAAGACCTGGTGCACTGGGTCATAGAATAAATTGCTGAAGGCGATGTCGATGCGGGTCAAGTCGAACAGCAAGAACACCACCGCGGCGCAGACCAGGGGAATTCCGAGATTGAGCCCGTAGAAACGGGCGCGAGCAGACGTCAGCATGGGCGGTCCTAATCGTGGGAAAATTTACTGAAACGCCACCGAGCGCCAGTCAGAGGCTTCGATAAAACCGAGCAACTGCGGGGCTTGTGGCTGGGCGGTGGAGACGAACAGCGAAGCGCCGTAGCCAAACGTCGAGGTAGGCCGCTGGAGCGTGGTTTCCAATGCCTGCATGCATTCGCTGTGGGTGACCAGGATCAGATTGCGCCCGGCGACCTTGTGGGCCAGGGCATTGCGCAGAAGGTCGTGGCGGCAATTGCTCAGCCAGTCATCACCAGCACTCACCTTGTTGAACATGTAGCCCGCCGTCTGGACTGCACGCACCAGAGGGCTGTTGTAGAGGTCGGCGTTGCCCAGGCCCAGTTGCTCGAACCGCGCGCCCAACTCCACCGCAACGGCACGGGCCCGGTCAGTGATGCCTTCGCGATCATTCAGGCACGCGGCCTTGGAGTGATCGCAACGCTCGACATGACGCACCAGCACGATCATCTCGCCCTTGGCCCAGCCAGCGGCCAAGGCCCGGGCGCCGGCGACGTTGCCGTGGGCCAGGTCCGGTATCGCCGCCGGGCTGAGCAGCCAGAGGGTCAACGGGATGACCAGCAGCGCCGAAGCCAGCACGACCAAAGCGTTTCGGTAACGGGCAAAGCGGCGCGTATTGATCGAGCGCCTCAGGCCGAAAAGGCTCAGTCTCAGTTCCACATCAAGCCGCCCCAACGGCATCCACCCAGTCATTCGTTGGCGCGACAGTAGAGAGGCCGACGTAGGCAGTCGGTGAAACAGATGTGAAAAAAAGCTTTAGATCCAGGCCCCCTCGCCGATACAGCCCGGTTACATGCTCTTGCTGGCTCTTAACAACAACAATCTTCCAGCGTACCGACGATCAAGCAGCACAACGTTCCTGGAGGAATTTGATGAACCGCTGGTTTGGCAACATTAGCGTCAACATGAAATTGGGCCTGGGCTTCGGCCTGGTGCTGGTACTGACCTGCCTGCTGGCCCTGACCAGTTGGACCAGCCTGGGCGGGCTGATCGACCGCAGCAACTGGATGAGCGACATCACCCAGCTCAACGCCGGCCTGACCAAGCTTCGAGTCACGCGCCTGCAATACATGCTGACCAACGGTGACGAGACCGCCGCCCAAAACGTGCAGACCACCCTCGATGGTTTCGTGGCACAACAGAACGCCCTGCTCAGCAGCTTCAAGAGCCCGGAAAACGTCAAGTTGCTCAAGGAGCAGAGCGCGGTCATCAGCGCCTACCAGGTGTCCCTGAACAAAATGCGCAGCGCCTACCGCACGGGCAACACCGCCCGCGATGCCATGGGCGCTAACGCCGAGATCGCCTATAAGCTGATCGAGACCCTGGATTCGGACGTGCGGAAAATGGGCGCCGGCGACGAGCGTTTCGCCCAGTTCCAGGCCATCACCCAGGCCAAGCAGGACTTCATGCTGGCCCGCTATGAAGTGCGCGGCTACACCGCCAACAGCAACGCCGACACCGAACGCAAGGCCGTCACCCAGCTGGACGCCGCCATCGCCTCGCTCAAGCCGCTGAACGAGCATTTCTCCAGTACCCGCCAGGATGAACTGCGCCAACTGGAAAACGCCCTGGCCCAATACCGCAGCGCCGTACAGGCCTTCAAGCTGGCCACCACCGACGCGGTACAGGCACGCAAGGAAATGACCGACCAGGGCGCGTCAATCGTGACGCTGAGCGAACAGCTGTACCAGATCCAACTCGACCGCCGCGACGCCGAAAGTGCCCAGGCGCGCACCCTGCAACTGGTCAGCACCCTGTTGGCGCTGCTGGTTGGCGTCATTGCAGCCGTGATCATCACTCGCCAGATCACCGGCCCGCTGCGCGATACCCTGGCCGTGGTCGAGCGCATTGCCGGTGGCGACCTGTCGCACACGGTCATCGTCACTCGCCGCGATGAACTGGGCGTGCTGCAACAAGGCATCGCGCGCATGGGGGTGACCCTGCGCGACCTGATCAGCGGCATCCGCGATGGCGTGACCCAGATCGCCAGCGCCGCCGAAGAACTGTCCGCCGTGACCGAGCAGACCAGCGCCGGGGTCAACAGCCAGAAAGTCGAGACCGATCAGGTCGCGACCGCCATGCACGAAATGACCGCCACGGTGCAGGAAGTGGCCCGCAACGCCGAAGAGGCCTCCCAAGCCGCAGCCGCCGCCGACGGCGAAGCCCGTGCCGGCGACCAAGTGGTCAGCGAAGCCATCGCCCAGATCGAACGCCTGGCCAGCGAGGTGGTGCGTTCCACCGACGCCATGACCGTGCTGCAACAGGAAAGCGACAAGATCGGCAGCGTCATGGACGTGATCAAGGCCGTAGCCGAGCAGACCAACCTGCTGGCGCTCAACGCGGCCATCGAAGCGGCACGCGCCGGTGAAGCCGGACGTGGTTTTGCCGTGGTGGCCGACGAAGTCCGCGGCCTGGCCCAGCGCACGCAGAAATCCACCGAAGAAATCGAAGGCCTGGTGGCCGGGCTGCAGAACGGCACGCAACAAGTGGCGGCCGTGATGAACAACAGCCGCAGCCTCACCGACAGCAGCGTGGCCCTGACCCGCAAGGCCGGCGTGTCACTGGAAAACATCACCCGCACGGTGTCGAACATCCAGTCGATGAACCAGCAGATCGCCGCGGCCGCCGAGCAGCAAAGCGCCGTGGCCGAGGAGATCAGCCGCAGCATCATCAACGTGCGCGACGTGTCCGAACAGACCGCCGCCGCCAGCGAAGAAACCGCCGCTTCCAGCGTGGAACTGGCACGGTTGGGTAATCAGTTGCAGATGCTGGTCAGCCACTTCCGCGTCTAACGTCCGCCCACTGTGGTAGCGAGCTTGCTCGCGAAGGCGGTGGGTCAGTCAACTTCAATGCTGACTGATCCGAAGCCATCGCGAGCAAGCTCGCTCCCACAGGGTTTGCATCAGCGCAGCCCCACGAATCGCCCTTTCGTACACATCTCCCGACCACGTCCTACCGTCTTTTTTTGCGTACTGCTGTACGGTTTTCTCCTGACAAGAACATTCCGTTCGAACAGGAGAGGCACCTACATGGACGCAGACAACGACTCTCTGTTGCACAAGCTCGTTGCCCCGCCAATGGACGAGGGCATTGCCAAAACCGATTTCAAGACCGCCCTGCAGCGAATGGGACTGACGTCGGTATTCGACATCCTGCGCCTGGGCAAGACGCAGTTCGCCCAGGCGCTCGTCAAGCACTGCGATGCAGATGCCGGGCAGGCCTACGACAATGCGTCGAGCCACGCCCGGCAGATCAGCCGCTTGTACCTGGAGCATCAACTCTGCTCCAGCGACACCAAGCTCCGTGTGCGACGCAGCCTGGACTCAGACCCGACATCCGGGCCGATCAGCTATCAAGCACTGTTCCAGGAAAACTGGGATCGGTTTTGCAAGGACGGTGACATCGCCGCGATCGACTCGCCCGTGGCCTACCTGCGTGCGCTGTACCTGTTTGCCAGGCAGTTGGAAAACAGCTCCACCCACGCCCGCAAGATCCCCCTGGAGAAACGTCGACCGGACCTCAACACTCTGATGCTCGACCCACACAGTGCCTTGGTTGCACGCCCGATGCTCAACATCGTCAACGACACGTTGCGCAGCCATATCGAGGCCAGTCTCGATGACGGCACAACCGTCCACCAGGCCTTGGCCGACGCACACTATCCCTTTTCACTGCCCTATGATCTTCACCACCACCAATGCCTGCTTGGCTTGGGTGCAGGTAAACCCGCCCTGGGTGAAGTCAATTATCGGATCAGCCTGAAATTGCCGTTTTGCCAGCAAGGCTCAACGTATGGACACGTTTTGCAATCGCCTGTCGAAGCGCAAAAACTGCTTTCAGGGCTCAGTCCGGCGCAACAGGCACTCTTGCTCGCACCGCTCGCTTCGACCTCCGATTTCGATGCCTTGAAAAAAGCCTATGGCACTGAAGATGTCGAGCGCCTGGGTGATTTCACATTCTTCAAGGAGCGCACCGGGCTGACGACGGAACAGGTTGAGCAGCTACTGGCGCATGGCCGATACAGCCCTTGCATCTCGCCCCATAACCGGCCCCCGACGCGTAACCTCCAGGGCGCCGCTTACATCAACGGCCCCGACACTGCCCCCGCGTTGGTGCTTGAAACCAGAACGAACCAGCGAGGGTTTGGCAACAAGTCCTACGAACGTTTCGACCGCATGCAGCGCATGGTCCGACTGCAACGATGGACCGGTATTGCCTTTGCCGAACTGGATACGCTGATCGTCAATAGCCTGCATTCGGAAGGCAACACCGCAATGACACTCAGCGCCAACACCTTGCGCGCGCTTGGGGTCTATCAGTACATGAAGCGGCGCCATGGCATCACCCCTGAGGAGTTTGCCTCGCTGGTGCACGAAATGCCGACCTGCGCTTGCGCAGAACGTGTTCCGTTGTTCGACCAAGTATTCAATCGCACCCGTTTACTGAAAAGCCCGGCATGGGAAAAGCAAGCGACGGACCTCGATCCCGCGGATCTTGAAACCCTCAGCTATCTCGGCGCGGGCCTGGGACTCGCCCTCACGGAAGACGCGTTGTTGTTGCTGGTGAAACAGACCGGGAAGTACCTGGCGCTAAAAAAGGATTTGCCTACAGTCTCCTCACTCTACCGCCAGGCCCGTATCGCCCGGATGTTTGGCCTGTCGCCGCTGGCGTGCACGGAACTGGCCCGGTTACTGGGAGGGGATACGTTCTGTCGGGCGCTGGTGACCGGAGCGCTGACCACCACCGGCCCTGACATTCTCGACGTACTGATGGCGATGGATTGGGCCCTGGACTGGCTCAAGCAAAACGATCTCGATGTGTTGCAGTGGTGTCGCCTGTTCGAGAGTGCCAGGCATGACTTGCCGTTGGATCAGAACCTGGAAAAGCGATTGGCCGCACTTCGGGAGCACACACAATCCACCAACGATCCTCAACGCCTGGTAGAAACACTGCTGCACGACAAGGCCGACGTGTCCGCCGAATATCTTCCCAGCGTGATGAAAATGGCCGGCACGAATGCCACGGAAATAGTCCAGGCCATCATGACCACTGTCGGCAAAACACCGCCATTGCTGGCGCACGTGCTTCGCACCGCTGACGCCTGCCAGAAATTGCATCTGAGCAGCAGCACGCTACAGGTGTTAATGGATCATCCCACGCGGTTAGCCTCGAACAGTTCAGGAACGCTTACACCTCAAACGCTGTATTTGCTCGAACGGTTCAATTATTGCGCGCGCCATCAGGCGCAGTCAGAAGAAAACCTGTTGCATTACTTGCAACTCGCCAACCAAGACCTACCGCAACATTCAGCAGAGACAGTCAACGGCCTGCTGGCCCACCTGCTGGGCTGGAGCACCGAGCAAGTGAGTTGCCTGACCGCGCTGCTGACGCCCAAACGCGCCACCACCATGCAAGCCGTGGATTGGGTCATGCGTTGCCAGGCGTGTTGCTTGAGCACAGGCCTGTCGGCAAACCAGCTGCTCAAGGCCGCCGCACTCAATAGCGACAGCCTGACACAGGACTGGAAAATCGTCGGTGAAGGGCTGATCGCTGCGTGCCATTGAGGCGTACATTTTTTTATTCAAGGATTGAATATGACCGTTGCCATGAAAAAGCAGCTGGATGAAAGCCTGCGCGATGCACAGTTGGCGCTCTACCTGGACAAAGTAGCGCCCGACGATGGCCCGACCGGGACGGTGCGGCTCAGGACGGCCCAGGACCTCTATGAATATTGGCTACTGGACGTACTGGTCAGCCAGGATGTGCCCACCACGCCTGTGGCGTGCGCCATCGCCAGCCTTCAGCAATACATCAATCGCATCCTGATGAATATGGAGCCTGGCTACGACCAGGCAAGCATCACGCCCGAGCACCTGCAGACGTGGCGCAACGAGATACATCAGTACCCCATCTGGGCGGCTCATCAAAAGCTGCTGTATTTCCCCGCAAGTTACCTGGACCCGGCCCTGAGGAATAACAAGAGCGGCAACTTCCAGCAATTGGAAAACGACCTCAACCAGAGCCGGATCCAGGCCGATGCGGTTCAATCGGCGGTCATGGCCTACCTGACCCGATTCGAAGAAATCGCCAACCTGAATATTCTCAACGGCTACATCGACGGCGAAGACTTTGCCAACAGCACTTACTATTTCATTGCCAAATCACGATCGGAGAATACTTATTTCTGGCGCTCGCTGGACATGGCGCAACGTCCAGCCATCGATCAGCCGGCCCCTTTTGCCTGGTCGGCTTGGGAAAAGGCCGATGTGCCCATTCCCGAAAACGCGGTTGAACACTCGATCCGCCCCGTCTGGTTCAACAACCGTCTGTTTATCGTATGGGCAGAATGCATACAGCAAGATTCGCAGGCTTTCAGCATTGACTCTGCTCATGCCTCCACCGGGCAATCAGGCACCAGTCATCCGCTATTACGCTTGAGTTTTTGCTTCAGAAAACAGGATGGAAGCTGGAGTACGCCGCGAGTTGGCTTGCAGGGTTACTGCGACGACAAAGCCCTTCACGGCAAGAACATCAATGCTATCAAGCCATTGCTGTGTACCGTTGCAGAGCATCATCGCAACGCCTCGCAAGACCTCCTTTTCCTGGCTTTGGGGGCCAAGGCCAACACGCAACCGGCATCAGCCGACAACTGCATTTTTCTTGGAACCACTCGCATTAACAAAGACCTTAGCGTCCAACCTTACTTGTCAAAATCACCTCCAGAAAAAGCGGAAATAGAACTGAAACACCTCGATAAAGAGCTCCGAAAAAGGCTTTTTGACTCTAACGATCAACGTATTCAAACCAAAGCAACCCTCGACCTTGAGGTCGTCCATGAGAACGATAGAATCGGTGCCTTTCTGCCTGCGACCCTTTTTGTCCTCCCCCTGACTGACTCTCCTATAAAAATTACTGAACAATCGATACGCGGCCAGGGCATTGTCCAATTTATCGACTTTTCCGAATCCGCCCGGCGCGGCAAAGCGCGCCAACCGATCAGGTTGAACACCACCTTCGCCGCAGAACTGATCCGCCGTACCGAGAACGGTTTGGATAAGCTGTTCGTCTGGTCCACACAACACCTGCCGGAACCCGCCATACCAGACAGCACTCACGACAGGATGGACTTCCACGGCCCTTACGGTCGTTACTTCACCGAACTGTTCCTCTACGTGCCATGGCTGGTTGCCCAGCGCTTGAACGCCGAACAGCGCTATGAAGAGGCCGAACGCTGGTTGCGTCGCCTCTTCGATCCAGGTCGCGGCCAGAAAAATTGCTGGAGGGCCGTTTCTTTAATCGATAGCACCACGCCTTCGTATGCCGACCGGGTGCCCCACGACCCTCATCAGATCGCGCTCAGTCATCCGGTGCACTTTCGCAAGGCGCTGTACTTCCTGTACCTGGACATCCTGATCAATCGAGGTGACGCCGCCTACCGCCAACTGACCCCAGACGGCCTCAGCGAGGCAAAGCTGTGGTACGTGCGGGTGCTGGATCTGTTGGGGCCACGTCCGACCGTTCAATCGGTCGATCATTGGGTAAGCCTCAGCCTGCAAACGCTGGGCGAAACCACCAGTGACGACTTACGCACATTTGAACGATCACTCGCCCGCTCCCAGCCCTCATTGCCCGTTCGCGGGGGCAGTCTGCACGCGTCCTGGCCAGCCATCGACAGCCCGCACTTGCGTCTGCCGTTCAACCCGCAGTTGCTCCAGTGCTGGGACATCGCTGAAAGCCGCCTGTACAACTTGCGGCACAACCTCGACATTGCCGGCAAGCCGCTGCATCTGCCGGTATTTACAGTGCCGCTGGACCCTCGCGTGTTGCTCGGTAGCCCTGCACTGAATACTTCCGACAATACGGTTCGAGGGCTGCCGAGTGCATCGATCCCACACTATCGGTTCTCGGTCATGCACAGCCAGGCGTTGAGTGCAGTGGAAAGCCTCAGCCAATTTGGCGCTTCGCTGTTGTCGCTGATCGAGCACAAAGAACAGGCCCAGTTGCAGGAGCTACAGCAGCAGCAAGCGTGGGACCTGGCGAAAATCTCGGTCGACCTGCAACGCCAGGCCTTGAACATCGACCGTCAGCAATACCAGGCGCTGCTGGCCAGCCAGGCGATTGTCCAGGGCCGAATCGACCACTACAAAATGTTGCTGGAAAAGGACGTCAGTCCAAACGAGAGACTGGCCACCCAGTTTCAACTGGCCAGTGGCACGGCCGAGATCGTGGCAACGGCGTGCCAGATCGCGGCAGGGGGCCTGATGGTGATTCCGAACATTGCCGGCTTCTCCTTTGGCGGCAGCCGCTGGGAAGGTCCGATGCTCTCTGCCAGCGCATCAGCCCACAGCGCCGCCATTACCAGCCGTATGGCCGCAGAAAACATCGACCGCACGGAGTCGTTCAATCGCCGCCGGGATGAATGGATACAGGGACACAACCAGGCGCAGCTCGAACTTGCGCAGATCGACGCCCAACTGGCGCACTTCAACGAGCAGCAAACCGCCACCCGCCTGCAGTTACACCTGGCTGAAACCGGCCTGAGCCAAGCCAAGTCCCACTACGACTTTCTCAGCAAGCGCTTTACAAAGACGCAACTGTATCAATGGCTGAACAGCCGGCTCGCGCAGTTCTACCGCCAGGCCTACGACACAACGCTCGCCCTGTGCCTCGCCGCCGAGACCTGCTGGCAATACGAAATTGCCGATTTCGCGACGCGATTCATCCAACCCGGCGCATGGAATACCACCTATCGAGGGCTAGGAGCAGGCGAGCAATTGAAACTCAGCCTGTTGAACATGCAGGCCAGCTATCTGCGCTGTAGCGAGCGAGAGTTGGAGATCCGCAAGACGATTTCACTGCGTCAATTGAAGAACCAGACCCCAACCTCGACGATCAACAAGCCATGGCTGGACATGCATGCCGACCTGAAGAAAGGCCAATGCACGTTCGAGCTGCCCCACGAACTGTTCGACGCTGATTACAAGGATCAGAAACATTACCTGCGGCGGATCAAAACCATCGGCGTTTCCCTGCCGGTCGTCGTCGCTCCTTATGAAAACATCCGGGCCACGCTGACCCAGACCTCCAGCAAAGTGTTCATGGCCCCTGATGACCCGCGACAGGTCATGGAGGACCGGCGCGCCAACCAACAGATCGCCCTTTCCACTGGTGTCGACGACAACGGCTTGTTCACCCTGAACTTCAACGATGAACGCTACCTGCCGTTCGAATACACCGGTGCTGTCTCCACGTGGCAACTGACCTTCCCCAATCCTCAGGCACAAAAAGACCTGTTGGAATCGCTGAGCGACGTCATCGTGCACGTGAGCTATACGGCCAGGGCCGCCGGGGGTGCGCAATGAACGAGCAACCCGCATTGCCGGTTACCGCGCCGACCCTGCCCAAGGGCGGCGGCGCCATCCAGAGCATCGGCAAAGGTTGGGGAAACGTCGGCGCCCACGGCACCGCGTCCTACGAGATTGCGTTGCCGATTTCGCCAGGGCGCGGTTTTGCTCCGCACTTGTCTCTGCGTTACGACAGCTCGGTCGGCAACAGCGTGTTCGGTATCGGCTGGGGACTGTCGTTACCCTGCGTGGCACGACGCACCAACAAGGGCGTCCCGGCTTATGCCGAGGATGACGAAATCATCGGCCCCAGCGGTGTGGTCTGGTTGCCCGAACGCGACGCAAACGGCGTCATCCGTTCAACCCTCATCGATCGCTACAACACGCTGGCCCTGGGCACGACCTACACAGTGACGCGCCATTTTCCAAGAGTCGAAAGCGGCTTCGACCGGATTGAACATTGGTCGTCGAACAACGACAAACCAGGTTTCTGGCTCGTGCACGGTGCCGATGGCAGCCTCCATCTGTTCGGCAAGAATCCCCAGTCGCGCCGGGCAGATCCCCAGCAAGCAAGCCGTGTCGGTGAATGGCTGCTGGAGGAAAGCCTGAACACTCGCGGCGAGCACATTCTTTATCAATACACGGGGGATACGTCGGCCCAACGCTATTTGAGCCATGTGCGCTATGGCAATTTCAAGGCCGACGCCGACCTCTACCTGTGGAAAGTGAGTCAACCCACGGCTGTGCAATGGCATTTCGAATTGGTGTTCGACTATGGCGAACGAAGCACCGGGTACGACCAGCGACCGCGCTATGAAGGCCAGCGATGGCAACCCCGTAGCGATGTTTTTTCCACCTTTGCCTACGGTTTTGAACTACGCACCGAGCGCCTGTGTCGCCAGGTGTTGGTGTTCCACTATTTTCCCGAGGAACTGGGCGCCGCCCCCGCCCTCGTTCGTCGCCTGCTGCTTGATTACCGCCAGACGCCGTTGGGATATCACCTCCTGAGCACAGCCCATGATCAGGCGTTCGACGATCGCGCAATGGCGCAGAACCGCCCTCCCCTCGAGTTCAGCTACAGCGAGTTCAAGCGCTTGCCAGATCCTCCCGCCTGGCAACGTTTCCAAGACATGCCAGGCTTGAGCGGCGACCTGGGTTTTCAACTGGTGGATCTGTACGGTGAAGGTTTGCCCGGTGTGCTCTATCAAAGCGACGCAGGCTGGTATTACCGCGAACCCATTCGAACCAAAACCAAGACGGACGAAGTGGATTACGAGCAGTGGCAAGCGCTGCCCGGCATCCCCGTCGCCGATACGGCAAAGCCGCTGCGCCAGACGCTAGGCGACCTCACCGGCGATGGTCGGCTGGACTGGGTCGTTGCCCAACCGGGGCTCAACGGTTTTTTTTCCCTCGGCGCTGATCGAAGCTGGTCGGATTTCGCTGTGTTTCACGCGTTCCCTGCAGAATTTTTCCATCCACAAGGGCAACTGGCCGACCTGATGGGCGAAGGGCTCGGCGACCTGGCCTTGATAGGCCCACGCAGCATTCGCCTGTATGCCAATCAGCGCGAAAAGGGCTTCGCCGCGGCCCGAGAAGTCCCTCACGACGGCGATGACGATGCCTTGCCGGTACTCACCGCGTCACCCTCCGAGCTGGTGGCGTTCAGTGATCTGCTCGGCAGCGGCCAACAGCATCTGGTGCGCATTCGTCACAACGAAGTGAAGTGTTGGCCAAACCTGGGTCGCGGACGTTTCGGCAAAGGCATCGTGTTGGACTTTCCGGGCCTTGCCCACCAGACCTTCGATGCCTCGCGCATCCGTTTTGCGGACCTGGATGGTTCCGGTGCCACCGACCTGATCTACCTGCAAGCGGATCAAGCACTGGTCTTCATGAACCGCTGTGGCAACGGCTTCGCGCCTGCGGTTGCGCTGCCCTGGCCGGAAGGCCTGCGCTACGACCGCTTATGCCAGGTGAACATCGCCGACCTGCAAGGGCTCGGCTGCTCCAGCCTGATACTGAGCGTGCCGTACCTGACCCCGGCGCAACATTGGCGCTACGACTTTGTTCGTGAAAAACCGTATCTGCTGACCGGCACCCACAACAATATGGGCGCCGCCCACAGCATCACCTACCGCAGCTCGGCCCAGGAATGGCTGGACGAAAAGGCGGCAAGAGTAAAAGCCCGCGCCCCCCTTGCCTGTCATCTGCCGTTGCCTCTGCACCTGGTGTCGCGCCAGACCCAGATGGATGAGATCAGCGGTAATCGCCTGAGCCAGAGATTCTCCTATCGCCAGGGTTATTACGATGGCATCGAACGGGAATTTCGCGGCTTCGGCTTGCTGCTGCAAACCGACAACGAAGCCCATCCCGACGATGCTGACTCACCAGGTTTCACCGCACCCTGCTTGAAAAAAAGCTGGTTTCATACCGGACAGTCGGTGGACATGGCCCGAACCGGCTATCACGACGCTGACCGGGCAGCCGTGGCGCTGGGCAGGGCGTTGCTGTGCCAATACGATGCTGGCAGCAATAGCGACGTACTGATTGATCCGCCAGACGCAGCGACCACCCTTGAAATGTGCCGCGCCCTGAGTGGCCATTTACTGCGCTGCGAGACCTACACAAGGGATAAACGCCGCCAGTTGTATTCGGTCCAGGAAAACCGTTACCGGGTACGTCTGCTACAAGCGCCCGAAGGTGATCGGCGTTATGCGCGCCTGCTGCCCTTGCTGCTTGAGTCCATCAGTTTCCTGTACGAAGGTCTGAGCGACGACCCACAGTGCCAGCACACCCTCAACTTGCAGCATGACCGCTACGGCGCCCTGACTCACAGCGTGAACGTCCATTACGCTCGACGCAAAACCGCCAGCGATACCCCGCCCTTCAGCGATGTTGACCAGCAACAATGGTGGCGAGACGCTCATGATCCGGCGCAACAGTTCTACTACTTGAGCGAAACCCGCGCCGAGTTCATCCATCTGCAAGCCTCTCAAGGATGGCGACTGGGCCTGCCCTATCGTCAACGCACCAACGCCTGGAAACGACCCAAGGCACCCGAGGCCGAAGGCTTGACCCCACAAGACCTGACGTATGAAAAGTTCATCGGGCTCAGCAAGGAAACGGCCTGGATGACCCAGGGCGTCCTGACCGGCCTTTGCGTACAACGCTACAAAGACAGCACCCGCGCAGAAACCTTGCCGGACGGCGTCGCTCATTTCGAGGCCCTGGTCGATCATCTGGAAACCGCCGAGCTGGACGAAGTCTCCCTGCAAGCCTTTCAACTATTGCCACCGAGCTCTCGCCCCAAGGGAAGACTGCTTGAACGATGTGGCTACCATCGCATGGCCGACTTTCTTCCCGCGAGCACGCCATCAAGAACCCTCTGGTCAGTCAAAAGTGGCTTCACGACCTATGCCGGGCTGGAGGGTTTCCATAACGCCAAGGGGATACAGCCGAGCAGCAGCCACGGCGTGACCGAGATCAGCTATGACACGTACAACTGCTTTGTCACCGCGTTACAGCTGCCCGATGGCTGTACCACTCGGGCCCGCTACGATTACCGCTCACTTTTGCCCGTGAGCATTACCGACCCCAACGGTAACGTACAGGAATGCCTCGCGGACGCGTTCGGCCAAGTGTTGGCCACCAGCGTTTATGGCGACGAGAACGCCACCCGTGTGGGTTTCAAACCGCTCGAGCAGTTCGACCGAGCGCTCTTCAAAGACCCGGCAGAAGCCATCCAATCGCGCAGGGAGGCTCTACAGCAGGCCGCCACGGCCACCTATTACGCCCCCTTCAGTTGGATGGGTCGCGTATCGAAGGCGGCATTGATGGACGCCGACTGGCTCGCGCGCTGTGTGGCAAACCGTGACCTGCTCCCCACCGGGCATATCTGCGCTTCGGCTCGAACCCGACTGTCGAACCTCTTGGTACTTTCTGTCGACGATGAAAAACTGAAAGGTGAACTTCACGCCTCGGTACGTGAGCCGATGCACATCACCACGCTGGTTGCCGATCGTTACCCCGATGATCACCAGAAGCAAATCCGCGTCACCGTGACGTGCTTCGACGGCTTTGGTCGCACCTTGCAAAGCAAGCAATGGGTGGAGTCGGGCATGGCCTACGTCGTGGACGCCAACGGTGAACTGACGCTCAAGGACGGCAAACCGCAGGAGCAGATCGCAGCCACCCGCTGGCGCATCAGCGAACGAGTGGAATACAACAGCAAGGGCTTGGCGATCCGCATCTACCGCCCTTACTTTGCCGATCAGCATCGCTACATCAACGATGCGTCCTTGCGGCAGTTCGGCCACTACGACCAGCAGTTCTACGACGCGCTGGGGCGTGCGACCCACACCCGTCTCGCCAAACGAGACGGCCTTTGCTATCTGCGACGACTTACCCGCCACCCCTGGTACAGCGTGGACGAGGACGAGAACGACACGCTGGAAGACGTCATGACCGAATATCCCTCGACCGCAGGAGGTGCGGCATGAACGCACGCCTTCATCGCAAGACACCCACGGTCAACGCCATCGACAGCCGAGGCCTGCCGGTACGGCACGTCGCTTACCATCGATGCCAAATGGATGAGCCCGCCCAGGCGCGTATCACCCAGCGAGACCATGACCTGGCCGGACGACAGGTTGCGCAGCGAGACCCTCGCCTGTTTGCCACGGCAACCGACGCCAATCTGGTCACCGTCTACAGTCTGTCCGGCAAGGCTCTGCTGGTGAACAGTGTCGACGCCGGCTGGCGACTGAACCTGCCTGGCGATGCCGGGCAGATCGTGCACCGCTGGGAGCAAAACGAACAGCATTGGCGAACGACCTACGACAACCAACTCAGGCCGACGGCAGTACTGGAGCGAGCAGCAGGACAAGCCCCGCGCAGAGTCGAGTGCCTGCGCTACGGCGACAGTTCGCCAGAGGCGGCGACGCGCAACCTCTGCGGTGCGCTCATCCGTCACGATGACAGCGCCGGCACCTTGCTCATCGACGAACATGCGCTTTGTGGCAAGCCGCTCAGTCAGACCAGGCACTTGCTGGCTGACATCACGCCACCCGACTGGCCTGCCGATGAGAAAGACCGCGACTCACTGCTTGAAGAGGGAAAAGGCCACAAGACGAGTTGGCGCTATGACGCCCTCGCACAGCCCATCCAACAGTCCGATGCAGCCCAGCATCAGCAGCGTTACGCGTTTGATGTTGCAGGCCAACTGATGTCCGTGAGTTTGAAAATAAACAACACGGCCACCGAAAAAACCATCGTGGAGGATTTCGTCTACAACGCGTTTGGCCAGGTTGAATCCCAGACCCTCGGCAATGGTGTCATCAGCCGCGCCGTTTTCGATCCAGCCAATGGTCGACTGACCTCGTTCTGCGCATCGGTCTCTGGCCGCACCTTGCAAGACCTGCACTACAGCTACGACGCGGTGGGCAACGTGACGCGAATCGAGGACAAGGTCCAACCTGCGCGGTTCGGCCATAACCAGCGGGTCGAAGCCATCAGCACATTCGCCTACGACAGCCTCTACCAGTTGATCCGCGCGACGGGCCGTGAAGCGGCGGGATTGAGCGTTGCGGCGCTCAGCAAGACACCGGTCGACCCCGGGCAGCTGTTCAACTTTACCGAGCACTATGAATACGACGCCGGAGGCAACCTGACCAAACTGCGCCATGCTCGCGAAGGCAACCACTACACCCGGACACTGAACATCGCTGCCACAAGCAATCGGCTCCTGTCCTGGCGCACAGGCCACTCGATGCCCGCCACGGCAATGGACTTCGATGCCAACGGTAACCAACAGAGCCTGGACCTTGGTCGGGTGTTGCAATGGAACAGCCGCAATCAACTCGACAGCGTGTTACTGGTCCAGCGCGAAGACCGTCTCCCTGACATTGAACGCTATGGCTACGACAGCAGCGGCCTGCGGGTGCGCAAGATACAAACCACCTACACCTCATCAACGACGCAGACTCGAGAAGTCCGTTACTTGCCGGGCCTCGAGATTCGCACCCGTCATGGCGAGCGCCTGGAAGTCATCAACCTGCAAGCCGGCCGTTGCAACGTGCGTTACTTGCATTGGACTGAAGGCCGCCCCTCTGGCATTGCCGCCAATCAGATGCGCTACAGCCTGGACGATCATCTGGGCTCCAGCTCACTGGAACTCGACGACCAGGCCGCTCTGATCAGCCAGGAAAGCTACCTGCCCTTTGGAGGGACTGCCTGGATAGCCTCCCGCTCGGCCGTGGAAGCCGATTATCGGACCCTTCGCTATTGCGGCAAGGAGCGCGATGCCAGCGGCTTGTATTACTACGGACACCGGTATTACGCACCCTGGCTGCAACGCTGGATCAGCCCGGATCCGGCGGGAGCGGTGGACGGGTTGAACCTGTATTGCATGGTCGGGAATAACCCGCTGCGATTCGTCGACCATCAAGGGCTGGTGCTCGTTGACGCTCAAGGGCGGGACATTGACCCATTCGAATGGACCCAGCGCGATGGTCACGAACGCTCGAAAAAAATGATGTTGCCCCCGCCGACAAAGCGTACGAAACAATCCGCGCAAATGCATGGAGAAGGTTTCGATAGCAGCCCCAGCTTCAGCAAGACAAAGCGCAAGGAACTGGTCGTTCACGCCTATGGCGTTATTCAGGACCGCACGGGCGATAACGATATGGTCCTCAACGAGCATTACAACCTGCCAGCGCCCAGATCCGGCCCAACGGGATATCGCGGGGTAGACCAGGATTACGACGGCTCCGCCACCAGCGAGAAGTTCTACTTGAACTTCGGCAGCTACAAGATCAGCAATACGCCTGATTACATCGAACACTTGGCCGACAATTACCGCGACCGGAAAAAAGACCCAAACCATCAATTTCAAGTCGACCCTGAAGCGCTGAAGCTCGACCCAACGCTGAGCAGGACAATCGACAACCTGTATGAACTGCAAGGCCCGACCCGCGAGCTCATCGAAAAGCATATCGATGCCTGCAACGCAATCATTCCCATACGAGCCGGAGGACCGGGAGCCCATGGAGAAGTTGGCGTGTTGAACTCAGTTGTAGCGCTGTATCCGGGCCAAGCTGAACGGGTGCTTTCGGATACGACGCTGTTCACCGAAAAACTGACGGGGCAGTTGACCCAGCCGGAGCCATTTGTTGCCTGCTTCAACTGCAGCGGCATCATTCCCGAAAACGTCCGTATCTCGACCGGCCGCAACCCCAGGGACTATTTGGTGTACAACTTTCATGTATCGGAAATCAAATAACGAGCCGAGACGTTGAAACAGCCATGCCCTGAACCTGGAGCACGGCCCGGAAAGAACATGGGTATCTGGCTCTAGACATTAATCGCATTGGTAAACACCAACCGATTCCCGAACGGATCACTGATCGCCATGTCCTGGCTACCCCAGGGCATGGCCTGGATCTGGGGGTGGGCGTAGCGGTATTGCTTGGCCAGCAATTGCTGCTGGAACGCTTCCAATTCATCGGTCTCGATCCGCAACGCCGAGCCCGGTGTGCAATCGCCATGGTGCTCGGACAGATGCAGCACGCAGTCGCCGCGGGAGACTTGCAGGTACAGCGGGAAGTCGTCACCGAAGCGATGTTGCCAATCGACGGTAAAGCCCAGGAAGTCGACATAGAACGCCAACGCCTTGGCTTCATCGAAGATCCGCAGGATTGGGGTGGTTTTACCGAAGCTCATGGGTTGCTCCCTGGCTGAAAATACCCAGTGTAGATGGGTTGACCTCAATGCTTCGGCCTTGAACCCGGCTTCTTGAGTGTCGCAGTGCCATTATTGTGGCGCCAATTAACGTTATTTCAGCCGCTTACACGCCATCAAACGCTGCCCGATGGACTGAATCCCTGGCGCAGATCGCCTTCGCGCGCCAGGAATCGACCTTCCCGTCGCCCGTTTGCCTGCCCTTCGCGATAGCTCAAGACACCATTGACCCACACGCCATCGATACCGTCGGCAGCCCGTTGGGGTTCGTTGAAATCAGCCACGTCGCGAATGGTTTGGGGATTGAACAACACCAGGTCCGCCCAATGCCCTTCACGAATTTCACCCCGGTGCTTCAAGCCAAAGCGCGCCGCAGAAAGGCCGGTCATTTTGTGCACGGCGGTGTGCAACGGAAAAAGCCCGACGTCACGACTGAAATGTCCCAGTACCCGTGGGAAAGCGCCCCACAAGCGCGGATGGGGAAACGGGTCTTCGGGCAAACCGTCGGAGCCGACCATGGACAACGGATGGGCGAGGATCCGTCGTACGTCGCCCTCGTCCATGCCGTAGTACACCGCGCCGGCCGGTTGCAGGCGCCGGGCCGCCTCCAGCAGCGACAAGTTCCATTCGTTGGCGATGTCGGCCAGGTCGCGACCGCCCATGTGCGGATGCGCTGTCGACCAGGTGATGGTGATGCGATGGGCATCGGTCACCTGTTTGAGATCCAGGGTCGAGGAGCTGGCCGCATAGGGGTAGCAATCACAGCCGACCGGGTGGGATTTCGCTGCGGTTTCCAACGCCGCGAGCACCTGCGGGCTTCGTCCCCAATTACCGGCGCCCGCGCATTTGAGGTGGGAAATGATCACCGGGCTTTGGGCGTGCCGGCCAATCTGGAAGGCCTCGTCCATGGCTTCAAGCACCGGTTCGAATTCGCTGCGCAGGTGGGTGGTGTAGACCGCACCGAACGCGGCCAACTCTTCGGTCAGTTGCATGACTTCGTCGGTGGACGCCGAAAACGCATTGGCGTAGGCCAGTCCGGTGGACAAACCCAGCGCACCGGCCTCCAGGCTTTCGCGCAATTGCCGACGCATGGCGGCGATTTCTCCCACCGAGGCCGTGCGCAACAAATCGTCCATGTGATTGCTGCGCAACGCCGTGTGCCCGACCAACGCAGCCACGTTGACCGCCGGTGTGGCGGCCTCTACGGCTGTGCGATAATCCGTAAAGCGCGGGTAGGCGAACGCCTGGGCCGTGCCGAGCAGGTTCATCGGGTCCGGAGGATCGCCTCGCAGGCTCACCGGCGAAGCGCTGATGCCGCAGTTGCCGACGATGACGGTGGTCACGCCCTGGCTGAGCTTGGGCAGCATCTGCGGTTGGCGAATGACCACCGTGTCGTCGTGGGTATGCACATCGATGAAGCCTGGCGCGAGCACGCGGCCGGCGGCGTCGATGTCTTCAACCGCGCGGGCATCGCGCAAGTCGCCGATGCGTTCGATGCGACCGGCGCGAATGGCGACGTCGGCGCGGTAGCCAGGCGTGTCGCTGCCATCGATGACCAGCGCATTGCGGATAAGCGTGTCGTACAGCATGTCAGTCTCCCAGCGGCAAGTGATCGTCGCCGCCGCGGTAATCGTCCAGGGCGAGTTTGACCCGCCGCAGGCGCTCTTGATTGTCTTCGGGGTGGGCCAGCGCCAGCTCGGTGGCGAGCACGTCGATGGCCAGCAGCATGCCGTAGCGTGCCGCCGTGGGTTTGTAGATGAACGAGGTTTCGGCGCCTTGCAGGGGCAGCACGCAGTCGGCCAATTGGGCCAGTGGCGAGTCGGCGCGAGTGATGGCCAGGATCGCCGCACCGTAGCTGCGAGCCAGTTCGACCGCGCTCAACAGCTCCGGCGTGATACCTGTAAGCGAACAGGCAATGAGCAGATGTTGGTCGCTCAACGAAGTGGCCGTGATGCGCATCATCACCGAGTCGCGACAGGCGGCAATCGGGTAGCCGAAACGCACCAGGCGCACCTGCAATTCCTCACCGCACAGCGCCGACCAGCCACCGAGGCCGAACGCATGGATCATCCGCGCCTTGCCGATCATCCGCACCGCATCGCCGAACCGCGACTCTTCGAACGCCGACAAATGCTGGCGCAGGGTCGCCTCGATATCGCCAACGATCTGTCCATAAAACGCCGATTGCTCAGGCGCGCCAGCCGGGTCGAGGAAACGGCTGCCGACACCGCTGGCCTGGGCCAGTTGCAGGCGCAAGTCCCGCAGGTCGCGGCACCCGACGGTGCGGGCGAAGCGCGACAGGGTAGCGCTGCTGACTTCCGCCCGTTGGGCCAGTTCCTCGAGGCTAGCAGAGGCGGCAAAGCCTACGTCGTCGAGCATCAGCCGGGCGATTCTGCCTTCGCCGGCGCTGAAGGAATCCTGGCGGGAGCGGATCTGGTAGAGGATGTCCATGGCGGCTCCTGTTGGGTGGCGTTGCGCTCAAAGCAAGCGTGAAAGCCCGAGGGTCAAGGCGAACGCGACCACGGAGATCAGCGTTTCGAGCACGGTCCAGGTCTTGAAGGTTTGCGCGACGGTCATATTGAAGTATTCCTTGATCAGCCAGAAGCCGCCGTCGTTGACGTGGGAAAAGATAACCGACCCGGCGCCGGTCGCCAGCACCAACAGTTCGGGGTGGGGATAACCCAGGCCAATCGCCACAGGCGCGACGATGCCGGATGCCGTGGTCATTGCCACGGTGGCCGACCCCGTGGCGACGCGCATCAGTGCGGCAAACAGCCAGCCCATGACCAGCGGTGACAGCTGGAACTCCTGGGCCAGGCCCACGATCTGTTGCGTGACCCCGGCGTCCACCAGGATCCGGTTCAAACCGCCGCCAGCGCCCACCAGCAAAGTGATGCTGGCCGTCGGTGCCAGGCATTCGTTGGTGAATTTGAGGATCGACTCACGGTTGAAGCCCTGGGCCAGGCCAAGGGTCCAGAAGCTGAGGATGGTCGCCAGCAGCAAGGCAATCACCGAGTTGCCGATGAACAGCAGGAATTGATTGAAACCGCTGCCCGGGGTGGAAATCAGGTTGGCCCAGCCGCCGATCAGCATCAGGATCACCGGCAGCAGAATCGTCCCCAAGGTCACGCCGAAACCCGGCAGGTTTGCGCGCGGCTCACGGTCGAGGAATTGTCGCTCCAACGGGTTTTCAGCCGGCAGCTGGATGCGCGGCACGATGAATTTGGCGTACAGCGGGCCGGCGATGATCGCCGTGGGAATGCCGATCAGGATCGCGTACAACAAGGTTTGCCCCACCGAAGCCTGGAACGCCTGCACCGCCAGCATCGCCGCCGGATGCGGCGGCACCAGCGCATGGACCACCGAAAGCCCGGCGACCATCGGCAGCCCCACCATCAGGATCGACACGCCCACACGCCGGGCGATGGTGAAGGCGATGGGCACCAGCAGCACGAAACCGACTTCGAAGAACAACGGCAGCCCGACCAGGAAGGCAATGCACACCATTGCCCAGTGGGCATTGCGCTCGCCGAAGCGTTCGATCAGCGTCTGCGCCATCCGCTCGGCGCCGCCAGACTCGGCCATCATTTTGCCGAGCATCGTGCCCAAGGCCACCACCAGCGCAATGTGCCCCAGTGTCTTGCCGACACCCGCCTCGTACGCTCCCACCACACCCGAGGGCGGCATCCCGGCCAGCAGCGCCAGGCCAATGGACACCAGGGTAATCACAATGAACGGATTGAGCCGATAACGGGCGATCAGCACGATCAGCGCAATGATCGCGATGGCCGCGTAGACCAGTAGCCAATAACCGAAAGCAGGGGCCATGCGTTACTCCTCGAATGGGGTCACGTCGATGTGTTGTGAAACTCATAAATCATTTCGGCGACGAATCTTCAAACCCACTGAAAGTAATTTTCGCGCACAGATAAAATTTGTCGCTGACGGACATCGCGACACGGCGTTGATGAAAACTCAGCGCAAGACTTTCATCGCCCTGACTTGTTGATCGCTCCCACGCTCCCGCGTGGGAACGATCAACACAACCGACCAACGGCTGGCCGCCCCGCACTCAATTCCGTACCATCCGCACCTGTTTTTTGCACCACTCCCCGGCAGCCGACTCTTCACCGGCGCCCAGTCAGGTAAATCATGAAATCAGCACGTCTTCGCGCCGACGCCCTCGCCGGCCTCACCACTTCTTTCGCCTTGCTCCCCGAATGCATCGCCTTTGCCCTGGTGGCCCACCTCAACCCGCTGATGGGGCTCTACGGCGCGTTCATCATCTGCACGCTGACCGCATTGTTCGGCGGTCGGCCAGGCATGGTGTCGGGGGCGGCGGGGTCGATGGCCGTGGTCATCATCGCGCTGGTGATGCAGCACGGCGTGCAATACCTTTTGGCCACCGTGCTGCTGGGCGGGCTGATCATGATGGCCTTCGGGCTGTTGCGGTTGGGCAAGCTGGTGCGCATGGTCCCGCACCCGGTGATGCTCGGCTTCGTCAACGGCCTGGCGATTGTCATTGCGCTGGCCCAACTGGAGCATTTCAAGCAGGGTGAAACCTGGCTCAGCGGCGATCCGCTGTATCTGATGGCCGGCCTGGTGGCGCTGACCATGGCCATCGTCTACCTGCTGCCACGCCTGACCCGCAGCGTGCCGCCGGCCCTGGTGGCGATCCTCGGTGTCGGCCTGGCGGTCTACCTGCTCGGCCTGCCCACCCGAACGCTGGGCGACATGGCCCACATCGCCGGCGGCTTGCCCGCCTTCGCCTGGCCCGATCTTCCCTGGAACCTGGAGACCCTGCAGATCGTCGTGCCCTACGCGGTGATCATGGCGATGGTCGGTTTGCTGGAAACCCTGCTGACCCTGAACCTGACGGATGAAATCACCCAGAGCCGCGGTTATCCGGACCGTGAATGCGTGGCGCTGGGCGCAGCCAATATCGCCTCCGGGCTGTTCGGCGGCATGGGCGGTTGCGCCATGATCGGCCAGACGGTGATCAACCTCAGCTCGGGTGGGCGCGGACGCTTATCGGGCGTGGTGGCTGGGGTGATGGTGTTGCTGTTCGTGTTGTTCCTGTCGCCGCTGATCGAGCGCATCCCGCTGGCTGCGCTGGTGGGTGTGATGTTCGTGGTTGCACAGCAGACCTTCGCCTGGGCCTCGCTGCGGGTGATCAACAAGGTGCCGAAGAATGATGTGTTGGTGATCATCGCGGTGACCGTCATTACGGTGTTCACCGACCTGGCCGTGGCCGTGCTCTGCGGCATCGTCATCGCGGCGCTCAACTTCGCCTGGCAACAGGCCCGGGAGCTGTACGCCGACACGCACCAGGAAGCCGACGGCAGCAAACTCTATCGCCTGCACGGCACGCTGTTCTTCGCCTCGACGACGCCGTTCCTCAACCAGTTCGACCCGGCCAACGATCCGGCCCAGGTCACCCTGGACTGCCGGCATTTGAGCTTCGTCGACTACTCGGCCGTCGCCGCACTCAAGACCCTGCGCGAACGCTACAGCAAAGCCGGCAAGCACTTGCGTGTGTTCCACCTGTCCGAGCGCTGCAAGCAAATGCTCAAGCGCGCGGGCGTGCACCACGACTGACGACATGCCAACACACACCCTGTGGGAGCGAGCTTGCTCGCGATAGCGGTGGGTCAGCCCACTCCAACACTGACTGACACGACGCCATCGCGAGCAAGCTCGCTCCCACAGGGGTGCTTATTTTGCTGGCACTACCGGTGTCACTCACACCATCTCATCAAGAATCCACTCTAGCACCGAGGTCCGCTTCGGCGTCCAACCCAGCAGCTCACGGGCGTTCTTGCCTCGTACACGGCTGTTGGAACCCAGGCCATAGTTGGCCATTTCGTAACCCCACTCCGCTTCGGCATCGGCCAATGACCAGTCCTGCGGTTCGCCAAGGTTCAACTCCCGGGCAATGGCGGTGGTCATGTCGATGAACGAGGCTTCGCCGCTTTCGACGAAGTAGAAGGTGCCCGGCTGGTTGCGGGTCAGGGCCAGTTTGTACAACTCGACCACGTCCTCGATGTGCACATTGGACCAGATGTTCTGTCCCGGCCCGACATGCCGCACCACGCCACTTTTACCGGCCTGCTTGAGCAGGCGCGGCAGTTGCACGCTGTCACGCTTGACGCCCAGGCTGTGGCCATAGATCAAGGTGTTGCAGATCACCGCCGAGTTCACGCCTTGCTTCGCCGCATCCAGGACCAGGTTGTCAATGGCGACACGGGCAGCCTTGTCGGCGGTGGGCGCCGGCAGGTCATTTTCGTAGTAGATCGCATCGCTGGAACGACCGCCCGAAGCGTCGCCGACGATGCTCGAACCGCTGGTGTGCAGCAGCACTTTGTTCGAGCCCTTGAGCCCTTCGATCAACGCTTGGACCGCACCGCGGTGGTCGCTGCTGGCGGCATTGATCACCGCATCGGCGGCACGGGCCTGCTCGGTCAGCAGCGCGCTGTCTTCGAGGGTGCCGATAACCGGCTCGATGCCCAGCGCCGTCAGTTCGTTCGCCTGTTCGGCGCTGCGCACCAGACCGATGACTCGATGCCCGGCGCGTACCAGGCCGGTGGCGATGGAACCGCCGATAAAACCGGCAGCGCCGGTGACAAATACGTTCATGGACAAACTCCTTGGCCAGATCAGTGATGGCGCAAGTATCGAGGCCCCATCCCTGACGAAACAGTCCACATTGCCCAAATCACTCTTGCCTTGAAGTCACGAATCAGCCCTTGAATTCCCGCGAGGCGTAGCCGGCGAGCTTGTCCTGGATGAAGTCCAGGAAGCACTGGATCCGCAAGGCCAGTTGCGAGTTGCGGTAATACACGGCATTGATCGGCTGGCGATATCCACTGTTGGCATCGGCCAGCAGTACCTTCAGCCGACCGGCACGGATGTCTTCGCGGGTCATGAAGTCCGACAGGCAGGCAATGCCCTGCCCCTGCAGCGCCAAGTGGCGCACGGTCTCGCCACTGGACGCGCTGATGGCTGGCTGGATCGGCCAACGATCGCCGTGTATGTGGCGCAGCGGCCACTGGTTGAGGCCCTCGTTCTGGGCAAAACCCAACAGCGCATGGCCTGCCAACTCGGCGACGCTTGACGGCGTGCCGTGCTGCTTCAGATAAGCGGGGCTGGCCAGGATGTGCAACGGGCTGCAACCCAGGGCGCGGGCGTGGAGCGTCGAGTCGGTGAGGGTGCCGATGCGGATGGCGATATCGGTGCTTTGCTCCAGCAAGTCGATGATCAGGTCGTTGCTGTTGAGTTCGAGCTGGATGTCCGGGTAACGCCTGCGGAACTCGTCGATGTGCGGGACGATGGCATGCAGCATGAACGGCGAGGCCGCGTTGATCCGTAACCGGCCTGCAGGATTTTTCTGGCGGGATGACAGGCGCTCTTCCAGCTCATCCATCTGGTCGAGGATGCCTTTGGCCTGCTCGAAGAAATATTTGCCCTCCTCGGTCAGATCCATGCGCCGCGTGGTGCGGTTGATCAGCGTGGTGTCGAGCTTGGCCTCCAGCCGCGACAACGTGCGGCTGACCGCCGACGGCGTCTGCCCGACCTGCTCGGCGGCGGCGGAGATGGATCCGCACTCGATCACGCAGACGAAAATCTGCAATTCGTCGGATCTGGCTTTCACAAACATCCTCTCGTGGAATGCACATCCTGTGAAGGATGCTTTCGGGCAAGTCCCGATAGTAGCCGGATTACCGCGAAAGGCCGAACACCTCGCGCAAATGCTGTTCATACCGTGCCACATCTTCTTCGATGTTCGGGCGCTTCATCACGTCCACGCACAGGAAGGTCGGCAGGCCGGTCATGCCGAGGAACTGATTGGCCTTGTGGAACGGGAAGTACACCGCGTCCACGCCCTTGGCCTCGAAGAAGTCGGTCGGGTCGTCGAAGGCTTGCTGCGGAGCGTTCCAGGTCAGCGACAGCATGTACTGCTTGCCCTGGACCAGGCCACCGCTGCCGTATTTCTGCGAGGCATCGGAACGGGTCCGACCGTCGCTGGCGTAGAGGCTGCCGTGGCCTTCGGTGAAGACTTCGTCGATGTATTTCTTCACGGTCCAGGGTGCGCCCATCCACCAACCCGGCATCTGGTAAATGATCACGTCGGCCCACAGGAACTTGGCGACTTCCTCCTTGATGTCGTAGCCGCCGTCGATGAAAGTGGTTTTCACATCAAGACCGCCACGGTCCAACACGCTGAGCGCCGTGTCGTGGAGGGTGGCGTTGTAGCGACCGTCGGAGTGAGCGAATTGTTTGCCGCCATTGAGCAACAGGACTTTTTTCATGGGGAATCTCATCGGGTTCCACGGCATGGGCCGGCAAAGGCCGCCGCATGGAAAGGTTGAAAATGATGGCGGCAGAATAACGATGAGCTTCATGGGGAATAAGCCACCCGACGGCAAAACTGATTTGACCTATACGCACAAATGAACGGCCGATTATTGCCTTAGACTTCGAGACCTCTTTTATCTCAGGAGCCATCTCGATGAGCGAACTGCACGGTTTCATCCTGCACGCCAAGACCCGTCCGGAAAAAGCCGAAGCCTTCGAAGCGTTGTTCCGCGCCTACGTCGAGCCAAGCCGTGTCGAGCCCGGCTGCGTCGAATATCACATGCTGCGGGACCAGCAGGATCCGACGCTGTTTATCTTCTATGAGATCTGGGCCTCCCAGGCGCACCTGGAGGTGCACTCGAACCTGCCGCACATGCAGCAGTTCTTCGAACAACGCATGGATTATCTGGAGCGAGACTTCGAAATCCGCCGCGTCGACATGCTCAGCCCGTCCTCGGCTAGCCGCTGATCAGCAGATGGCCGCCGAGCACGCCGAGGCCGATGAAAAACACCCGCTTGAACAACACGGCGCTGATCCGCTGGCGCAACCATTGCCCCAGCCACATCCCCAGCAGCGTCGGTGCCAGCGCCAGCAACGAAGCGCTCAATTCGCCCCCACCCAGTGCGCCGCGCCACAACAGGCCGGCGGCCAGGGCCAGGGTAGAAACGGTGAATGACAGGCCCAAGGCCTGTACCAGTTCGTCCTTGCTCAGGCCCAGCGCTTGCAGATAGGGCACCGCCGGAATGACGAATACGCCAGTGGCGGATGTGATGAGGCCGGTGAGCAACCCGCAGAGCGGAGCGATCCACGGCTCGACATGGGCGCCGACCCGCAGCGTTGGCAGCAACAGCCCGCTCAACGAATACAGCACGAGCGCCCCACCCAAAGCCCGCACCACCCAGGCCCCGCCCGTCATGCCGAGCCACAGCGTACCGAGCCCGGTGCCAATGAAAATCGCCAGCAACAGCGGCCACAGACGCCGGAGAAGGGCTTGCAGATGGCCGCCAAACGCCAGTTGCCAGAGATTGGTCAGGGTCGCCGGGATGATGAGCAGCGCCGCAGCCTGCGCCGGAGCCATAGCCAACCCAAGCAAGCCCATGGAGATGGTCGGCAGGCCGAGGCCGATCACACCCTTGATGGTGCCGGCCAGCAGGAAGGTGCCGATAACCAGCAGAGAAAGGGCCAGGCCGAGGTTTTGATAGAAAGCGATGAGTGTGTCCATGGGGGTATCCTGCACCCGAGGCCTCGGCTTTTAAATCTGCCATATACTGAGACTGCCTCTCTTCCAGCAAGAGGCTGTGAATTCGCTGATGCGGCCGACGCAATCGCGAGCAGTTTCGCTTCCACACTTGAAATGCAATCCCATGTGGGAGCGAGCTTGCTCGCGATGACGATAAACCAGGCGCCACAGCACTTGAGACAGGATCCCCGCCCATGCACTTCGACCTCACCGACCTGCGCCTCTACCTGAACATTCTCGACACCGGCAACATCACCGCCGGTGCGGCTCGCAGCCATTTGTCCCTGGCCGCGGCCAGCGCACGAGTGCGAGCCATGGAAGCGTCCCTGGGCATCGACCTGCTTGAACGGGGGCGGCGTGGTGTAACGCCCACTCCCGCGGGCAAAGCCCTGGCCGAGCACGCCCGGGTCCTGCTGCAACAGACCGAACACCTGCGACAGGACCTGGCCGAATACGCCAAGGGCGTCAAAGGCCGGGTGCGGCTGCTGTGCAACACCAGCGCCATGACCGAATACCTGCCCGAGCTGCTGGCCGGCTTTCTCCAGGCCCATCCCAACCTCGACATTGACCTGCAGGAATTGCCCAGCTCACGGATCACCCATGCGCTGCGCCAAGGCGCGGCGGACCTGGGCATCGTTTCCGACGCAGTGGACACCGAGGGCCTTCAGGCCTGGCCTTTTCGCGACGATCCGCTGGTATTGATCCTGCCGACCGGACACCCCCTGGCTGACGGTCGCGCCGTACGTTTCAGCGAGACCCTCAGCCACGATTATGTCGGCCTGAACGCATCCAGCGCCTTGGCGATCCACCTGGAAGAGCAGGCCCTGCACATCGGCTCACGCATGCAAGTGCGCATTCGTGCCGATGGTTTCGACGGGATGATTCGCATGGTGGCCCATGGTGCAGGCATTGCCATCGTGCCGAAGGCTACCATCGACCGGCGCCCACCCGAGCCTTCGTATCAATGTGTCACGTTGCAAGAAGCCTGGGCGCACCGGGCGTTGCTGCTGTGCGCCCGCAACTTCGACGGTTTGCCGGCCTACGCCACGGCCCTGGCCCGGCATCTGGCCGATTGATGCGCGCTTCTGGATAGCCCGGTGTCGACCACAGACATCTACCCGCTCATGCCGCGCGTTAGGGTGCCTGTTCTCTTCTGCCCCTTTCGGAGCTCACATGACCGCACCCATCACCGTCCTGCGCGACACCCATCCGCTGCCCGTACTCGACGCCTGCAAATGGGAAAAACTCGAAGGCGACCCGCACACCGTCAACCTCAACGCCTACACCAGCGAAGACGGCAGCAAGATCATGGGCACCTGGATCTGCACGCCCGGCAAATGGCGTGTGGATTACGTGAAGTGGGAGTACTGCCATTTCCAGGAAGGCTACTGCATCATCACCCCGGATGGCATGGCGCCGATCCATCTGCGCGCCGGTGACATCTTCGTCGTCGAGCCAGGCATGAAAGGCACGTGGGAAGTGGTCGAGACCGTGCGCAAATATTTCGTCTTTGCCTGAAACAAAAAACCGAGAGACCACCCGACGTGGTCTCTCGGAAAACAACTTTGTAGATTGCGCAGCCTCTGTGGCGACGGAGCAAGCCTTGCTCCCACAGATAATTGCCCTTGCCACAAAAGCCCGTCGATATCGTCGCTCTTACTGCGGCTTGCGATAGCTGTTAACAATCGCCGAAAAGTCCTTGCCGCCCTCGCCCCGCTGGCTCATCGCCTGATACAACTGCTGCGCCACCGCCCCCAGCACCACCGGCTGATGGGCCTGCCGCGCGGCTTCGGTCGCCAGGCCCAGGTCCTTGAGCATCAGGTCGGCGCCAAAGCCCCCCGTGTAGCCACGGGACGCCGGTGCCGTTTCGATCACGCCGGGCCATGGGTTGTAGGTGTCCGAACTCCAGCAACGGCCCGTCGAGCTGTTGATGATGCCGGCCAACACCTGGGTGTCGATCCCCAAGGCATCGCCCAACGCCATGGCTTCGCTGACACCAACCATGGAAATCCCCAGTAGCAGGTTGTTGCAGATCTTGGCGATCTGCCCGGTGCCGACTTCGCCACAGTGCACGATGTTACGGCCCATTTGCGCCAACACCGGTTGCAAGGTGGCGAACAACTCGGCCGTGGCGCCAACCATGAAGGTCAACGTGCCCGCCGCCGCACCGCCGGTGCCGCCCGAGACCGGCGCATCGGCCATCGCCACCCCTTTTTTCGCCGCGGCAGCCGCCACGTCGCGGGCGGTGTGTGGATCGATGGTGCTGCAATCCACCGCCGGCGTGCCGGCAGCAATGCCAGCCAGCACACCGTCTTCACCCAGCCAGACACTGCGCACATGGGCGGCGGCCGGCAGCATGGTGATCACCAGCGCAGTGCCCTGGGCCGCGTCGCGAGGCGAGGCGCTGATCGTGCCGCCCAACGCCGCCAGTTCAGCCAGCACCGTCTGGTTCAGGTCGAACAGGTTCAGCGAATGGCCAGCCTTGAGCAGGTTGCGCGCCATGGGGGCGCCCATGTTGCCCAGGCCGATAAATGCGATGTTCATGTCCGGCTCCTTAACGCAAATTGATGGTGGTGTTCACACCGTCATTGACGCTGTCATCATCGAACCAGCGCGCGGTCACGGTCTTGGTCTGAGTGTAGAACTGCACCACTTGTTTGCCGTACGGACCGAGGTCGCCGAGTTTCGAACCGCGGGAACCGGTGAAGCTGAAGAACGGCACCGGCACCGGGATCGGAATGTTGATGCCCACCTGGCCGACGTCGATTTCACTCTGGAATTTGCGCGCCGCCGCACCGCTCTGGGTGAACAGGCCAGTGCCGTTGCCGAATGGGTTGGCGTTGACCAGGGCAATCGCCTGATCCAGGGTGTCGACTTCCAGCACCACCAGCACCGGCCCGAAAATTTCTTCGGTGTAGATACGCATGTCGGTGGTCACGCCGGAAAACAGGGTCGGGCCGACGAAATTGCCCTGCTCGAAGCCCGGCACGCTGATGCCACGACCATCGAGCTCCAGCTTCGCCCCTTGCTGCACGCCACTCTCGATCAATTCGAGGATCCGCGCCTTGGCGCGCTTGGAAATCACCGGGCCGACGTCAGTGCCCGGCTCGCTACCGGCATTGACCTTGAGCTTCTGTGCCAAGGCCTTGAGCTCCGGCAACCACTGCTTGGCCGCGCCCACCAGCACCACCACGGAGGTGGCCATGCAACGCTGGCCCGCCGCGCCGAAACCGGCGCCGACCAAGGCGTTGAGGGTTTGCTCACGATTGGCATCGGGCAACACCACCGCGTGGTTCTTGGCGCCCATCATCGACTGCACGCGCTTGCCGTGACGACCCGCCAGGTCATACACGTGGGTGCCGACCGCCGTCGAACCGACGAACGAAACCGCCTTGATGTCCTTGTGGGTGCAGAGCGCGTCCACCACGTCCTTGCCGCCGTGCACCACATTGAGCACACCCGCCGGCACGCCGGCCTCGATAGCCAGTTCCACCAGAAGCATGGTCGACAGCGGATCCTGTTCCGATGGCTTGAGCACAAAGGTATTGCCGCAGGCGATGGCCATCGGGAACATCCACAGCGGAATCATTGCCGGGAAGTTGAACGGGGTAATGCCCGCGCACACACCAATCGGCTGGCGCAGGGTATAGGTATCAACGCCACCGGCGACGTTCTCGGCAAATTCACCCATCTGCAGGGTGCCGATGGAACAGGCATGCTCGACCACTTCCAGGCCACGGAAAATATCGCCCTCGGCATCAGCGATAGTCTTGCCCTGTTCGGCGCTGAGCACCGCGGCGATGCGCTTGGAGTGCTCGCGGATCAATGCCTGGAGCTTGAGCATGATGCGCATCCGCGCGCCGATGGGCGTCAGTTTCCAGGTCTGGAAAGCACGCTGGGCAGCGGCGATGGCGGCATCGACTTCCGAGGCCGTGGCGAACGGAACCTTTGCCAACACCTGCTGGGTGGCCGGGTTGACGATGTCGTGCCATTCGCTGGATTGGGATTCAACCCACTCGCCATCGATCAACAGTCTGACGGTTTGCAGGGTGGTGTCGCTGGGCGTAAGGGAAACGTTCATGCTGGCCTCCGGGATTGTTCTTATAGAGAGCGCTGGGACCAAGGTACATAGACACCTTGGTGATGAGACGGTTTTTGGAGTATAGATGTGCAAACTTCTAATAAGAATGCACATAAAAGCCGGTCCAACATGCAAAAAAACATCACCTCCCTGGGGTCGCTGAATTGGGACGACCTCAAGTTTTTCCTCGAAGTGGCCCGCACCCGCAAGGCCAGCACTGCCGCCAAGCGCCTGGCCGTCGACTACACCACGGTGTCGCGACGCATCAGCTCGCTGGAAGCCTCGTTGGGCACGCTGCTGTTCGAGAAATCCCGGACCAACGGTTTTGTCCTGACGGCCGAAGGCCAACGCCTGCTGGGTTACGCCGAATCGATCGAAAGCACCCTGCACATGGCCTGCGAGCAGGTTTCAGGCTCTGGCGTCGCACTGTCCGGCCACGTGCGCATGGGCTGCACCGAAGGCTTCGGCAGCTTCTTCATCACCCCGCAACTGAGCCACTTCGTCGACGCCTACCCGGCCATTTCGGTAGACATCCTCCCGCTGCCGCACTTCATCAGCCTCTCCAAGCGCGAAGCCGACATCGTCATCGCCCTCGAACGCCCCGAACATGGCCCATATGTATGCTGCAAATTGTGCGACTACCGGCTGCAGCTCTATGCCACCCAGCAATACCTGGACAACCACCCACCCATCCGGCGCCCGGCCGACTTGAGCAAGCACTCGTTCATCAGCTACGTGGATGACCTGGCGTTCAGTTCCGAGTTGCTCTACCTGGCCAACGTACTGCCCGGCGCCAATGCCCACCTGCGCAGCACCAGCGTGATCGCGCAATTCGTGGCAGCGCAGCAAGGCCGCTCGCTGGCAATCCTGCCCTGCTTCCTCGCCGCCCAGGACCCACGGCTGTTGCCGGTCCTGCCGGAGGACATCACCATCACCCGGCAGTTCTGGATGTACTGCCGTGAGGACTTGAGGAAGCTGAAGCGGATTACGTTGTTGTGGGATTACATCCGCGAGGTGACTGAACAGAACCAGCCACTGCTGATGGGCGACAGCCGGGAGATGGTGTTCGCCGACTAGTCGGCGATGACCACAATGGCGACACGGCGGTTTTCGGTGCGGCCGCTGGCGGTGTCGTTGGAGGCGACTGGTTTGCTGCTGCCCAGGCCGCGCAGTTGGACGTTCTCTTCGCGCATGCCAACGGCTGTCAGCACCTTGCTCACGCTGGCGGCCCGCCGCATCGACAGTTGTTCGTTGTAGGCCTGGGAGCCCGATGCGTCGGTATGACCATCGACGCGTACCCGCTGGATTCCCGCCCCCAGCAGTGCCTTGCCGATACGCTCGACGATTTCGGTGCTGGCCGGGTTGAGGTTTTCCACGTCACTGCCGAACAGGACCTTGCCCGACAGGCCGAACGCCCAGCCATCGTCAGTCAATTCGAACCCTTGTTGCTTGAGTACGGCGATTTGCGCCGGGGTCAGGCCCTTCTGCGGTGCCGTCTGGCAACCGCTCATGGCCAGGACGGCCAGCAACAAAAACGCCGCGAACCAGCGCAGGGAAAATGAAGGATATGAACGCACGAGTCAGCTCCTGGTTTGAAGATCAGCGACGGAGTGATCCGACTCCGCCGTATGTTGACCGCCTCGGGCGAGGCGTTTGGCTTGGTACATCGCCGCATCGGCGGCATGGAGAAGGGTGCCCGGTGTCGCACCATCATCGGGGTAAACGGCAATGCCGATACTGAGGGACGTCAGCACTGAAGCATTGCCGGGCAGTTGAATCGGCATTTCCATGCTGGCGATGATTTTTTCAGCGATCCGCTCGGCGTCCTCGGCCTTGTGCAGAGGTGCCAGCAGCACGGCGAATTCATCGCCTCCCAGGCGTGCGACCAAGTCGTCTTCACGCAACTGTGCCCGGACCCGGGTTGCCACGGCCGTCAGCACCGCGTCACCGGCAGCATGACCGAAATTGTCGTTGATGCCCTTGAACCGGTCGCTGTCGAGGTACAACACGGCCACTTGCTCGTTGAGCTTGCTGGCGTTGCGCAAGGCGCGGATCAGCCGGCCCTCGAAAAACGCCCGGTTCGGCAAGCCGGTCAAGCTGTCGTGACTGGCCTGGTGTGCCAGGGTTTCGTTTTCGCTTTGCAGGTGAGTCTGCCAGGACTCCAGTTCGTCGAGCAGTGCATTGAAGTCATTGGCCAGGTTATCCAGTTCGGCGATGGCGGCCGGCGGCACGCGCCGATCCAGGGCCCGCTCGCTGCGTGCCGCGTGGGCCACTTCGGCCAGGCTGCGCAATGGTCCGGTGATCGCCCGCAGCTGACGTCGCGCCAGGTACAACGCTACCCAGGCACTCACCGCCGTGCACAAAATGATCCCCGCCAGACCGCTGAGCAAAAAGCGCAACAGGCTGCCACCATGCCCTGCCAATAGAATGCTGCCGATGTTCCGCCCTTGATGAACGATCGGCAGACTGATGGGCTTTTCCAAAAACGCCTTGGCAATGTGCATTTCCAGTTCCGACAATAAACCGGTATCCGGACGTTTCCAGCGCGCCAACAGGCGGCCGTGCTCATTGAACACTTGGGCATCGGCGACCTCCTCGGTGGAGGCAATCAACGCCAGCGCCTCGGTGGCCGCCGCCGCGTCATCGAATACCACGGCCGCTTCCACGGTGTAGTTGATCGAGCGGGCGATCAGGTGCAGGTTGTGATCGGCGTAGACCCGCAACGCAAGCACACCCAGCAACGTCAGGGAAACACTGGCCATGGTGATCGCCACCAACGCGACAATCAGGTGGCCGCGCCCGATGACCGAGCCCAGGGTGGGACGGACCCGCGATTTGGACAGGCTCATGGTACTGCCGGCCTGCGACGGGAAAGCTGCAGAACGCTCGGATGGATACGCACGCCACTGCGCGCTACCGAGTCGAGGTTGACCTCGAACGATACCTGCTCATCACCGACCCGCAGACAGAACAGGCTCCCCACGGTGCACTGGTCACCGCCTTCGCTGATGCTCAACACGGGCTTGCCGATCAGGGAGTCAAACAGACGAGTACGCTCGTCGCTGGTCAGCCTGCCGATGTAGACGGCGTTGCAGTCCGTGGCGATGTTGGGGTGATCGGCCAGCAATCGCTGCACGGTCACCGGTCGACCGGTGGCCTGAGTGGTGCCCTTGACCAGGTCGTCGGTGTATTGAGTCGGGCCGACGATGCACAGTTGCAACTGCGCAGGCTCTACTGGCCAGCGCGCGTAGCTGAGAATGCCCAAGACGACTTGAGTGACCGATTCGGCCCGCTGTTCAGCCCGACTCGTGGAGGACGGGTCTTCGGCAAGCACCATAGGCGACAGCAACCACAGAAGACCGGCAAGCAGATAATGCCCCCAGTCCTTGCTGCGCACAGCCTCCCGAACCGCCACTTTCATGGAAAATCTCTAGGTAATACGATAAGTGTCGGAACGATAGCACAGTGCCAAAAAGCCAGCGAGCCGGCGCCCTACGGACATATCTGACAGAAAATAGTCAAAATCGTGACTCCGGCATCGAATCACGAAAGCTGATCATTCAGTCATCACCCTCCAACTCCAACATCAGCCCGCTCAAGCGCTTGACCTTGCGCCGCACCGCCTCCTCGAACACCCCCGCTCGCGGCTCTATCAGGCTGAACCATTGCTTGCCCCGGGTAATGGCGGTGTACACCAACTCCTTGGTCAATACCGGGTTCAGCGCATCCGGGAGGATCAACGCGGTATGGGTGAATTCCGAGCCCTGGGATTTGTGCACCGTCATGGCATACACGGTTTCTACATCATTCAGGCGGCTGGGCAGGACGAAACGCACACCGCCCTGGCCGTCGTTGCGCGGAAAAGCGACCCGCAGAACCTGTTTTCCAGCATCAGGCCCGTCACGCTCGGGCAACTTGAGGGCGATACCGATATCGCCGTTCATCAGCCCCAGCCCATAGTCGTTGCGGGTCATCAGCACCGGGCGTCCTTCGTACCACAGATGATCGCTATCGATAAGTCGGGCCTTGAGCAAGGCGGCGGTGATTCGCAGGTTCAGTCCTTCGACGCCCCACGGACCTTTGCGCACCGCGCAAAGCAATTGGAATTCGTCGAAGGCCGCCAGGACTTCCCGGGCCCAATCGGTCCAGCAACGGTCTTCCAGCGGGCGAGAAATGGCCGGGCGTCGCTGCCGTAGCAGGTTCAGGTAATGCCGATACCCCTGGGACCCATCTGGCTTGCCGTCGAGTAACAGCTTCTCCAGTTTCGTGTCGTGTTCATTCGCCAACTTCAGGGAAGACAGATCGGCATGCTGCCCTTGCTCCAGCAACTGACGGGCTTTTTCAGGCTGCTGCTGGTTGACCCAGCGAGCCAGCTGACCGATCCCGCTGCCTTCGCCGAAGCGCCGGGAATGCCTGAGCATGACCACTTGCTGTGCCAGGGGATGAGTGCCGTCGAGGTCCTGTTGCAGGTCACCGGCCGCCAGGTTTTCACCGCTGACCGACTCAAGCCAGGCTCGGGTCCGGGGGCTGTACCAGCCCTCCTCGGCGTCTCGACACAAATCCCCGAGCACCGCACCGGCTTCTACAGAGGCCAACTGGTCCTTGTCCCCCAGCAATACCAACCGTGCATGGGCCGGCAGAGCATCCAGCAGATTGGCCATCATCTCCAGGTCGATCATCGACGCTTCATCGACCACCAACACATCCAGTGGCAAGCGATTGCCTGCATGGTGGCGAAAATGCCGGGTGCCAGGGCGGCTGCCCAGCAAACGATGGACTGTCGTGACGTCGCAGGGAATCCGTTCGCGCACCGCGTCGTCCACATCCAGGGTCCGGACCTGCTGGCTGATGGACTCGGTCAGGCGCGCCGCCGCCTTGCCAGTGGGCGCGGCCAGGCGAATCCGCAGCGGCTTCCCGGCCTCGACGGCCGGTGCCTGGAGCAGGGCCAGCAGGCGCACAACGGTCGTGGTCTTGCCGGTGCCCGGGCCGCCGGTCACGATGCTGAAGGACCCGCGGGTTGCCAGCGCGCAGGCCAGTTTCTGCCAATCGATCGGGCCGCTGGCATTGGCCGGCCCGAACAACCCGTCCAAACGCTCGCGCAGGTCGCCGGGCGCCGCTTCATGCTCGATAAGCCGTTGACGCAACGCTTCATCGATCCGCCGTTCATAACCCCAGTAGCGGCGCAGATAAAGACGTTTGCCAGACAGCACCAACGGACGTTGCTGCGCCTCTTCGCTCCCATCCACGGCCAGGGCCACCAGACGACTGGACGCCAGGACCTTGCACCAATGGACGCCGTCCAGTGTCGCCAATATTTGCGATGGCAGCAGCATCACACCCGTCTGCAGGTCACCCTCGGGAGGCAGGGACAGAGCAAAATCCGGTTCCTTGAGGGTCTCGAACACATCCAGGCAAACATGCCCGTGACCCAGTTGATGACTGGTCAACGCAGCGGCGAGCAGGACCAATGGATCATCGTCGGGTGCCAGTTCATGGAGGAACGCCACGAAGGCCTTGTCCAGGGCGCGCAACCAGCCGCGCTCGACCCAGCGCGTCAGTAACAACAGCAGGTCCTGCGCACGGCTCAAGGGCGCCAACTCCACCAGGCTTTCGTCGTCGGACGACTTGGGCAGCAGGTCGGCAAAAGAACGACTCATAGCAATTCTCCCTGTACCCACGCCGGCTCGGCCTTGGGTTCGGGCGCCCCTTGGAACAGACGATCCAATTGTTCGATCAATGCCCGTGGCGGCTTGGCGAAATACACACCCTGACTGGCTGAGCGGGTTCCGCGAAGGAACAGGTACAACGCGCCGCCGACATGCCGGTCGTAGTCGTAATCGGGGAGCCGTGCCTTGAGCTGGCGATGCAGGGCCAACAGGTACAGCACGTATTGCAGGTCGTAGCGATGGTCCAGGATCGACTGTTCCATGGCCGGTACGGTGTAGGCCATGTCATCGACACCCAGCCAGTTGGATTTGTAATCGGCCACGTAGTACCGACCGTCGTGCTCGAACGTCAAATCGATGAAGCCCTTGAACATGCCGTTGAGCAGCACCGGCTCCGCCGCGACGCGGGCCACACCGCCATGGGTGAACCGGCAAACCAGCTGGTCGAGTTTTTGCACATCGACCTTATGACTGGCGAACCAGAACTCCATCTCGACCTGGAATTGGCTCAGTTCTTCGAGCACCACTGGCGCCTGGTCATTGCCGACGTGCATGGGCATCTTGATCAGGTGCTGCAGCCAATCGCTCAGCGTGGTGATCCAGCCTTTCCAGCCTCGGCGATTGCAGCGTCGGGCAATGGCATCCTCGATATCCGCTGGCGCCGATGAAAAGCCCTCCCCTGCGGCCCACTCCAGCAGGCCATGCAGGAAAGTGCCGGGATTGGGACCACGGGGAAAGCGGTGGATGTCGCCACCGATAGCGATAGTCTCCCTGGGAGCGTCCGGATCCAGTCGTTCATCGTCGAACAGTTTCTGGGCCTGCGGACTCTCTGGCGCGGTATCGCTGCCTTCGCTCAGGCTTTCGCTGATGCGTAAGGCACTGTAGGACGCGATCCACCAGTTCTCGCTGGCTTTTCGCAAGGGCACCAAGGGCTCAAGCAACACGGCTTCGTTGCGCGGGGGCCGGTAGTGCTCGTCGGTGGCTTCGGGCATTGGCTGGTAGCTCACCGCGTCGCTGCCTTGTTGCAGGTCTTCCAGCCAACGCCTCAACTCCACCGACTCGGTCAGCGGTGCACCACCGCCCAATAGATACCCCAGCGCGGACACATGGAGGATCGAGCGATTGTTGCTGCCCCGCTTGAGATCCGCGACACCTAGCCAGCAGGCATGTTGTGCACGGGTCAGAGCCACGTAGAGAAGCCGCAGATCTTCAGCCAGACGCTCGTCATCGGCCTTGGCGATCAATTCGGCAGTGGGCTTGAGGCTGATCTGCGCCTTGTTGGCCTCATCGTGGTAGTGCAATGGCAGTCGACTGCCGTCCACCAGTTTCGTCGAGCAGATGAAGGGCAAGAAGACCAACGGATATTCGAGGCCCTTGGACTTGTGGATCGTGACCACCTTGACCAGTTGCTCATCGCTTTCCAGGCGCAGGATCTGCTCTTCTCCCGCCTGCCCGGACAAGGCCAGGTGCTCGGACAAATGCCGGATCAAGGCTTGTTCGCCATCCAGTTCACCGGCTGCCTGCTGCAACAGTTCGCAAAGGTGCAACAAGTTGGTCAGCACCCGCTCGCCATCGCTGCGCACCATCAAGGCCTGGGGCAGTTCGAAATCATGCAGCAGGCGCCGCAACATCGGCAGCACGCCCTGGCTGCGCCAGACCGTACGATAACCGCGGAATTGCATGACCCGGGCTTCCCAGGCCAGCTCATCCTGATTGAGACGCTCCAGTTCCGTCAGCGACAGATTCAACGTGATGCTGGCCAGGGCCGCCCGTAGCGGTCGTTCGGCATCCGGCTCGGCACAGGCCTTGAGCCAGACAAGCAAATCACGCGCTTCCTGCGAGGCAAAGACCGAATCCTTGTCGGACAGATAGACACTGCGCACGCCTCGCGCGGACAACGCGTCTCGCACCGCCTGCGCTTCTTTACCATCGCGCACCAGGATGGCGATATCTGCCGGGCGCACGCCTCGCAGCACTTTTCCATCGACCGTGAAGCCGTCGCGTCCCGACTGGCCGCCGTTGAGCAACGCCGTGATCTCACTGGCGCAAGCGGCCGCCATGGATTGTCGATACACCGCACCGGAAAGCGGCTGCTCCGACGACAGGTGCCAGATGTTCAGCGCCGCGACCACCTGCCCTGCGACCCGCAAGGACTCCTTGCGTCCCTGGGATTCAACGGACAGGAACGGCACCGGGTTCTCGCCCGAAGGTTCACGGAACAGAAAGGCCCCACGCCCCTTCGGGCGGGACTCGGCATTCTGGAAAACATGGTTTACCGCACCGACCATGGCATGGCTGGAACGGAAATTCGTGCCCAGCGTGTGCAGCCTGCCAGCAGTGGCTTCGCGAGCGCGCAGGTAGGTATAGATGTCGGCACCGCGAAACGCGTAGATCGCCTGCTTCGGATCGCCGATCAGGAAAAGTCCGGTCCCGGGGTCGTTATCTTCGATACGGTAGATGCTTTCGAAGATCCGGTATTGAACCGGGTCGGTGTCCTGGAACTCATCGATCAGCGCTACCGGAAACTGCTCGCGAATCAGGCTCGCCAGACGCTCGCCTCCGTCGGCCTGCAGGGCCGCGTCGAGGCGCAGCAGCATGTCATCGAAGCCCATCTCGGCGCGGCGACGCTTCTCTGCCTCGAAGCGCGCCCCGACCCATTGCGCGGCATGCTGCAATACGGCGGCATCTGGCGTGGGCAACGCATCCAGGCTGGCCTTGAGACTGGCCATGGCGTCCAGCCCGGGATGGTTGGGCACTTCACCTTTCCAGGCTTCGGCCATGCCCTCGGGCGTCAACCGCGAGAACCCGGTGCCGATGTCCAACAGCTCAAGGCTTTCGTCATCGACCCAGGCAGTGATTTTCTGAAACCACGGTTCGAAGTAACGCGCCTGCATCTTGCGCCCGTCGACAGACTTGCTGGCCACGCCTTGCTGGCAGATCTGCAACAGTTCCACCGCCCATTGCCGCCACGGCGCCTTGAGATCGAGCAAGGCGGCACTGCGCTCCTGCAAGGCCGCGGCGATGAGTTCGGCAGGCTCAAGCCCGTCACCATCGCCACGCTCGCTGGAAAACAAGCCTCGTACCCGCGGCAACAGCGCAGCAGGCCCTCCCCAATGGGTACGCACCCAGTTCAGCGCCTCGCCTTGCATCGAATAGCAGAACAACCGCCAATAATCGCGCAGCACCTCGCCCAGCAATTCGCTGTGGTCGGTTTCCAAGGTCTGGGTGAACAAGCTACCGCTGTCGAAGGCGTGCTCACGCAACATGCGCTGGCACCAACTGTGGATGGTCGAGACGGCCGCTTCGTCCATCCACTGCGCAGCGATGTCCAGCCGGTTCGCGCAGCCAGGCCATTGGTCAGCGTTGAACTCATCGCGCAACGCAGCGATCAGCGAATCCGGGGCGGGAATTTCGTCGCGGAAGAAACGCGCGGCTTCGGCCAGACGGGTGCGAATTCGTTCACGCAACTCTTTGGTGGCAGCGTCCGTGAAGGTCACTACCAGGATTTGCGGTGGAAGCAACTCGCGGCCAAAGCCGGACGCCGAACCACCATGCCCCAGCACCAGACGCAGGTACAACGCCGAGATGGTGAAGGTCTTGCCGGTACCGGCGCTGGCCTCGATCAGTTGGCTACCATGTAGCGGGAAAGCCAGGGCCAATGGTGTCTGTCGACTCATGAACGGGCTTCCTCGCCGACCAATGAACGCCATGGGGCTTCGAGCAACGGCCGGTAAAGCGCATCGCACCAATCGGGGAATGTTTCGTCAGCCATCAAGGCATCGAAATCAGGAAACTGTCGAGCCAACGCCGGACTTTCCCGCCGTTCGCCTTCAAACGTCTGTCCATCGCCCTCATAGGCTTTGCGAGCCGCCGCTTCGGCCTTGTCCGGATCAGTCTGGCCGAGCCAGGCGAAAGCCGTCTTCACCGCGATTGGTAGCGGCTGGCGCATACCGGTCTGCCAAGCCAGCAGCATGTCGCCCAGTAGCCTTTGTGCGACAGGCTCGTCAAAAGGTGCCAGCAGCAAGCTGTCATCACTGGCCACCAGCGCCGTCGTCAACGACAAGCCATTAGCGCAGGCCACGAGATGGTTGACCCAAGGCCGTATCAAGCGATGCCACTTACGGGTCTTGGTGGAGCCAATGCTGTTGGGTATGGCCGTGATGGCGAGGACCGCACCGTCGGAACGCTGATGCAAACCACTGAGCCAGCCCTCGACATTCACTCCCTGCAATTGCAGGCTGACTGGCACAGCGCTGACCGACGGTGTCGGCCATAACGCCAGAAGCTGTTGGTAACGCTGGAGCAGATCCGGCAGGGGTTCAATCAATTCACGCTGCATGCACTCACCGAAACCGGCCATGGGTAACAGACCACTGTTCTGCAGTCTTTTGGCGTGGGCGGTGAGGGCAAGATCCGGCTGGTCCAGGCGCACCAGGGCGGCCTCGAGCAGACTGTCACTCAGGCTGTAGCGTTGCAGCGCATCGAGCACAAAAGGTTCGTCATCGGCCAAAGGCGCTTCGATGGCCTCGAAGAACACCTTCAACCGCTGACTGAAGAAATGGCGGACAGGATTGCGCAGGAAGTCCTGCAACTGCCCGAGGCCCAAGGGCTCTTCCTGAACATAGGGCTCCAGCATCCGGTTTTTATCGGTTTGATCGCAAGCGTCATGGAGCATCCGCCATTCGCTGGCGTAACTGAACAGCTCGTCACCTTGATGGAAATAACGTGCACTGAACGGTTGCAACGGATGCTCCTGGGTCAGGGCATCGAGAAGAGGCTTGCCGTCATCTGCCAACCGCCAGCCACTGGCGAGATGATCGCGCAGTTGGCCGATCAACACCGATGCCGGGCGCTCGCTGTTGTCGCGAATACTGCGCCCCACCCAACTGATGTACAGCTTTTCCCGAGCAGAAAGCAGCGCTTCCAACAGCAGGTAGCGGTCGTCCTCACGGCGGGAACGATCGCCCGGACGATAATCGCCGCCCATCAGGTCGAAGTCCAACGGCGGCTGGGCTCGTGGGTAATCACCATCATTCATTCCCAGCAGGCACACCAGCTTGAAGGGGATCGCGCGCATCGGCATCAAGGTACAGAAGTTGACTGCGCCGGCCAGGAAACGCTGGGACAGTCGCCCCTGATCCAGTCCGGCCAACCACGCCTCTCGCACCACCGTCAGCGGCAATTCATCGTGCAGCCCCACCGACTCACAGGTTTCCAGCCAGGTTTCACGCAAGTCTTCGAGTTGGGCCAGCAAATAGTCGTCATGCTCGTTGCTTGCCTGGAAAAACAGCTGCATCAGATCTTGCAGGCGTGAACCCCATTGCTGCGGCGATGCCGGCCGGGTGAGTTCCTGATGGGCAACTTCCAGGGCATCCAGCAAAGCAACCAGGGGACCGATCAACGCCGCATCCAGGCCCCCGATTTCGTCATAGGGCTCAATGCCCTCATAAGCGCTCGAACTGCCGACGGCATACCCCAGCAACATGCGACGCAAGCCGAAATGCCAACTGTTCTGCTCAAGCTCGGCAGGCAGACCCAACCCGGCACGGTGTTCGGCGCTCATCCCCCAGCGAATGCCTGCTCCTTCGATCCAGCGGTGCAGTGTCGGCAGGTCGGCCTCATCGATGCCAAACCGTTCGCGTAACGCCGGGACATCCAGCAGATCGAGGATTTCGCTGACCGGGAAACGACTGTCCGGCAGCTTGAGCAAATGCTCGACGGCGATCAGCAGTGGATCACGTCCACGCTGGCCCTGGTCGGTCAGCGTGAAGGGAATGAACCGCGGGTCGCTCCTGTCGAGCTGGCCGAACACTGCGCGAATGTGCGGTGCATAACTGTCGATGTCCGGGACCATGACGATGATATCCCGTGGGCGCAGGGTCGGATCCGCACTGAAGTGGGCCAGCAATTGGTCGTGGAGAATTTCGACTTCACGCTGGGCGCCATGGGCCACATGAAAGCGAATCGAGCCGTCTCGCTCTGTATCGACGACAGGCCAGTGTTCCCGGGTTTCGTCCAGGGGGCGCAGCTCCAGGATGTCATCCTGCAACTGGCTGAGAAGGGTCGTGGGGGTCCCATCGGTGAACAGGTCGATTCGCCCATCGCGAAATACCGAGCGATAGCTGTTCGGGTCATCGTAGCTGTCGAGCAGGTTGATATAGTCGCGCCCTTGCTTGCCCCAGGCGGCCAATAACGGATGGGCATGTTGATGCAGGGTTTGCGGATCGAGGACGACGGGCATGCCAGCCTTGCGTGCCTGGCGCTTGTATTGGTGACGCAGCAAATCCTTGTCGGCGACGATGTCCGCCCAATGATGGCGACACGGGTTATGCACGCAGAGCAGAACCTGGCTGAACCGGGAAAGGCCGGCGAGCGCCTCCAGTACCTGGGCAGGCAACGACGAAATACCAAACACGATGACCCGTGCGGGCAGGCCTTTCGGAGCGACTTCCAGGCTGTTGATACGCTCGATGTAGCGCTGATGAACGCCGGCACGGCTTTGCGCCATGCCTTGCTCTCCCACATCCAGCAGCAAGGCTCGCCACAGCTCCGCTTGCCAGCAATTTGCCGGTGCAAGCGGCTTGATTTCACCTCGGACATTTCTGGTCTGGTGTCGACCTTCCGCCCAATCCTCAAGCCAGTCGGCCCGGTAGACCTGGTACTGGTCGAACAGATCGGCAAGACGCTCGGACAGTTGATAGCGCTTGCGCAAGTCGGTGTCTTGGGTAAGGAATCGGCGCAGAGGTTCAAAATGAGGCTGCTCAATCAACTGCGGCAGCAGACGCATCAGGCGCCAGGTTAGCGGAGCCTTATCCAGCAGGGACTTGGCCGGAATTTCGTCGCGTCCCAGGACCGTTCGATAAAGTTGCCACATGAAACTGCCCGGCAGTTGCACATCAATGGCAGCCGCAATACCGCAGCCACCGGAATCATCGTCTTCCGGGTCTTCGGCCAGTGCGAGCTTGAGCCATTGGGCAATGCCGTTGCTCTGTACCAGGGCGATTTCATTTTCAAGGGGGGCCAGCGGATAGCGCCGCATCAAGCTGATCACCAGGCTGCGCAATTCATCAAGGCGATTCCCGTGAACCACCATGAAAGCTGGGCTAAGGGACGTTGCGTCCGGCATGAAAGGCATCCTTGAAATTGCAAAAGCTAGGGGCAGAACCTTAGCACTGTCGGGGGGTTGTGACAGCCGGGAGCTTTCCGCGCTTGTCGTAAGAACTTTCCCGCGGGCAAAACAAAACCCCTACCTGCATCAGCAGATAGGGGTTTCGGAATTTAATCTTGACGATGACCTACTCTCACATGGGGAAACCCCACACTACCATCGGCGATGCATCGTTTCACTGCTGAGTTCGGGATGGGATCAGGTGGTTCCAATGCTCTATGGTCGTCAAGAAATTCGGG